>DATAFN010000252.1:0-26571 GCA_036257435.1 Actinomycetes bacterium | reverse complement strand
ACCTGGCCGCCACGGCCGCGATCGCGCTTGCGACCGCCACCCGCACCGTGGGCTCGAGCCGACGAGCGGCCCCCGGTGTACACCTGGGCATCCGCAAGGGCATTCCGACCGCCGGGGGGATGGCCGGCGGTAGCGCGGACGCGGCCGCCACGTTGGTCGCATGCAACGAACTGTGGGGTACCAACCTCGGTCGGAGCGACTTGGTAGAGATCGCTGCCGGGATCGGGGCGGATGTCCCGTTCGCACTGGTTGGCGGCACGGCGGTCGGGATCGGCCGGGGTGATCAGCTGACCCCGGCGCTGGTCCGCGGCACCTACCACTGGGTGTTCGCCCTGGCCGACGAGGGCATGTCCACGCCGGCGGTGTACGCGGAGTTCGACCGGATCCGGGACCGCGCGGCCGTACCGCCGGCTGCGCCGCAGACGGCCGAGCAGCTGATGATCGCGCTTCGGAACGGCGACCCAGCCGCGTTGGGCAAGGCGTTGTCCAATGATCTCGAGCCGGCTGCGCTGGCGCTCCGGCCCCAACTGCGGCTGACTCTGCAGACCGGGCTCGAGCACGGCGCGCTCGGCGGGATCATGTCCGGGTCCGGTCCGACCTGTGCGTTCCTGGTTGCGGATGCCGAGCATGCGCTCGATCTGGCGGTAACGCTGAGCGCGGCCGGCGTGTGCAGGACGGTGCGGCGGGCGACCGGCCCGGTCCAGGGAGCGCGAATTGTGGTCCCGGATCCCTCGCGGTAGGGCGGCGCTCCGCGGTTGAACCATTGCCGGCCGGGCTCCGTCGCTGGACGTCGAGAGTAAGAGGGCAGAGCTCGGATCTCTGGGGTAGGGCAGCCGCATGGGCGGCAGCTGCATCAGCGGGCGGCGGTCCCGGTCCGGCTGGCTGCGGCCGGGTTGTCGAACGGCACGACCAATGTTCGCAGGGCGGCCGCCAGTTCGCCGCGCTGCGCCGGATCAAGGCCGGCCAGCAGCGCTCGTTCCCGTTCGAGCAGGTCGTCCAGCGCGGCATCGGCGCGCGCCCGGCCTTCGTTCGTCAGTCGCACCAGCACGCCGCGCCGGTCGGCCGGATCGGGCCGCCGGCGGACCAGCCCCCGGGCGGCCAGCCGGTCGATCCGGTTGGTCATGGTTCCGGACGTGACCAGCGTCTGCGTGATCAGCTGGCCGGGGGAGAGCTGATAGGGCTCGCCGGCGCGGCGCAATGCGGCCAGCACGTCGAACTCCCAGACCTCGAGATCGTGCTCGGCGAACGCGGTTCGGCGGGCCCGGTCCAGATGCCGGGCTAGCCGGGTGATCCGGCTGAACACCTCGAGCGGAGCGATGTCGATGTCGGGCCGTTCGTGCCGCCAGGCGGCAACCAGCTTGTCGACCTGGTCGGTCAGGCCGGAACCACCGTCCATGGCCGATAAGTGTACTGCTTGATACCAAGTCTCTTGACATCGAGATATATGAGTTGGCAGCGTGAGCTGGTGGTGTGGTGCGACGCAGCGGCAGGGAAGAAGGCGACAGTGGTGGCCACGGTTAGCTGGGATCCGACTCAGTACTTGAAGTACGCCGACGAGCGGGGGCGGCCGTTCGTCGAGCTGGTGGGACGCATCGAAGCGACCGATCCGCGCTACGTCGTTGATCTGGGCTGCGGTCCCGGCAACCTGACCGAGCTGCTGATAGCGAAATGGCCTGGCGCCGGCATCCGAGGCGTGGACAGCTCCGCCGAGATGATCGAGCGGGCCCAGGCGCTGGCGGTACCGGGGAGGTTGGAGTTCGAGATCGGCGATATCCGGGACTGGGCGCCGGACCGACCGGTGGACGTGCTGATCTCCAATGCGGCCCTGCACTGGGTGGCCGAGCACCGTGCGCTGATCCCCAGGCTCGCGCAGCACGTCGCACCGAACGGCTGGCTGGCGTTCCAGGTCCCGGGAAACCACGACGAGCCCGCCCATCGGCTGCTCAGGGAGCTGGCCGGACAGCCACCCTGGCAGCCGGTGCTGGCCGCGGCCGGATTCGGTCCCAGCCAGCTCCAACGGCTGCCGAGGCCGGCCAGCGAGTACCTCGAGCTGCTCGGTGGCCTTGGCTGGCGGGTCGACGCCTGGGAAACCACATACCTGCACGTGCTGTCCGGTGCCGATCCGGTGTACGAGTGGATCAGCGGAACCGGAGCCCGGCCGGTGCTGGCCGCGCTCGATGGATCGATCAGGGACGAGTTCGTCGCGGAGTACAAGCGGCAGTTGCGCGAGGCGTATCCGGCCCGGCCATACGGCACCGTGCTGCCGTTCCGGCGGATCTTCGTGGTAGCGAGGCGCCCGGCATGAGCTGGGCGATTCACCACGTGCAGCTGTCCTGCCCGGCCGGATCCGAGCCGGAGCTGCGACGGTTCTACCGGGACCTGCTTGGCATGGCCGAGATAGCCAAGCCACCCGAGCTGGCCGCCCGTGGCGGAGCCTGGTTCCGGGCCGGCTCGGCCGAGCTGCACCTTGGGGTCGAAGACGAGTTCCGGCCGGCCCGCAAGGCGCATCCGGCGCTCCAGCTTCCGGACCGCAGCGCGTTGCAGGCGCTGGCGGACCGCTTGGCCGCAGCGGGCGCACCGGTCCGCTGGGACGGCGCACTGCCCGGACATCACCGTTGGTACACCGCCGATCCGGTCGGCAACCGGATCGAGCTGCTGGCCCCGGTCGACGGCGGGTCGCCGGCGGGGCAGCCGAGATCGGTCGGCACGAGGCGGGCGGGCCTGGTCAGCTAGGGTGCGGGAATGGCCAACCCGCACGCCGAGCTCGACCTTCCCGCTGGGACGGTGGCCGAGTCGGCAGGCCAGCCGGCGCCCGGAATCGTGCCGGGCGCGCGGCCGGCCACGGGCCGGCTGGGCCGGTGGCAACGCCCGATGCGCATCGGATTCCTCAGCCTGGCCGTGGGCCTCGGTGCGATTGCGGTCGTCACCCGATGGGACCAGGTCAGGGCCAGCGTCGGCCAGCTCGATCTCGGTCCGCTCCTGCTCTCGCTGCTAGCCGCGCTGGGTGGCAGTGCGGTCTCGATGATGGTGTGGCGAGCGCTGCTGACCGACCTCGGGTCGCCGGTGCCGGTCCGGCCGGTGGCCAGGGTCTTCTTCGTCGGTCAGCTCGGCAAGTACGTGCCCGGTGCGATCTGGCCGATGGTCGCGCAGATGGAGCTTGGGCGTTCGCTCGGGCTGGCGCGCCGCCGGTCGGCCGCCGCCTTCGTGCTGACCATGCTGGTGGTGTTCGCCTCGGCGCTGCTCGTCGCGGCGGTCGTGCTGCCGCTTCTCGGCGACGCCGCGCCCAGCTACTGGTGGCTGCTCCTGCTCGCTCCGGTAATCGCGGTTCTGCTGTACCCGCGCGTGCTCAACGGCCTACTCGGGCTGGCGCTCCGGCTGCTGCGGCGCGAGCCACTGGAACAGCCGCTGACCGGGCGCGGGCTGCTGCGGGCGTTCGGCTGGTCGCTGGTCGCCTGGGCGCTGTTCGGATTGCACATCGGCATCCTGGTGATCGACTTGGGGGCACCTGCGCACCGAGCGCTGCCGCTGGCGTTCGGCGCGTTCGCGATCGCGTGGTGCGCCGGTCCGATCATCATGATCGCGCCGGCCGGTGCCGGGGTGCGCGAGCTGGCTCTGGTCGCGCTGCTGGCGCCGGTGCTCAACCCGGCCGCCGCGCTGGTCGTCGCGCTCACCTCGAGGCTGTTCCTGACTATCGCCGACCTGCTGCTCGCCGGTGGCTCGGCACTAACCGCGGGCGGCCTATGGAGCGGTCGCCGACGCGCCGCGTCGGCACGACCCTCCGGTCGACGAGATCACCGCAGCTCGGCGTAAGCTGAACCGTCCATTGCCAGGACAGTCGTTGACCTCGAGGAGCCGTCAGCCATGGCGCCCCGCGTGCTCATCGACGCGACCCCCGTGCCCGCCGACCGTGGCGGGCTTGGGCGGTACGTCGACGGGCTGATCGCCGCGCTTGCCGCCGCTGGAGCCGACCTCGCGATTGCCTGCCAGCGCGCCGACGCGGAGCGGTGCTCCCGGCTCGCTCCGCAGGCCCACGTGGTCGCGGGCCCGGCCGCGATCTCGCATCGGTCGGCTCGGCTCGCCTGGGAGCAGGCCGGCCTGCCGGTACTGGCCGGCCAGCTCGAGGTGGACGTGATCCACGAGCCGTACTACACGATGCCGCTGCGCGCGAGCCAGCCGGTGGTCGTGACGATCCACGACATCACGGTGTTCTCGAACCCGGAGATCCACTCGCCGGTTCGGGGCGCTTTCTACCGTTCCGCCACCCGGACCTCGCTGAACCGCGCCACCCGGTGCCTGGTCCCGTCGCGAGCCACCAGGGACGAGCTGGTCCGGGTGCTCGGCGCCGACCCGGATCGCATCGATGTGGCCTACCACGGTGTCGACACGCAGGCGTTTCGGCGGCCGACCGAGCAGGAGCGGCGCCGGGTCTCTGACCGGCTCGGCCTGCACGGACTGCCCTACGTGGCGTTCCTCGGCGAGATCGCCCCGCGCAAGAACGTGTCCGCCCTGGTGCGGGGCTGGGCGCAGGCGGTCGCCGATCTGGAGCAGCCGCCCGCGCTGGTGCTGGCCGGCTACTCGGGAGTGGACGGCGAGGTGGACCGCGCGGTTGCCGAGGTGCCGTCGCACCTGCGCGTGGTCCGGCCCGGATACCTGCGGCCCACCGACCTGCCCGGGTACCTCGGTGGTGCGTTGGTGGTCGGTTACCCCTCCCAGTCCGAGGGGTTCGGGCTGCCGGTGCTGGAGGCGATGGCCTGCGGCGCACCGGTACTGGCCACCCGCCGGCTGTCGCTGCCGGAGGTCGGCGGCGACGCGGTCGCCTACACCGAGCCCGATCCGGACTCGATCGCGGCCGAGCTCCGTGCGTTGCTCGCCGATGACCGACGCCGCCGTGAGCTGGGCGAGGCCGGGTTCGTCCGATCCGCGCAGTTCACCTGGGCGGCCTCCGCACAGGCACATATGGAGGCGTACGCTCGGGCCGCGGGCGCGCTGGCCCGCCCGGTATAGGCGCCATAACGGGATCCGGCCCAGTCGGCACGGGTACGGCGCAGGCAGCGAAAGAGGCCATGACCGAAGCGATCATGGTGGTCGGCGGCAAGGGGACTCGGCTGCGACCACTGACCGTCAACATCCAGAAGTCGATGCTGCCGTGTGCCGGCGTGCCGTTCCTCACCCATCTGCTCGCCCGGGCGCAGCAGGCCGGAGTCGAGCACATGGTGCTGGCCACCTGGTACAAGGCCGAGCTGTTCGAGCCGGCCTTCGGGGACGGGTCGGCGCTCGGGCTCGAGCTGAGCTACGTCACCGAGGACGTCCCGCTTGGTACCGGTGGCGCACTGCGCAACGTTGCCGACCGGTTGCGGTCCGGTCCCGACGAGCCGGTATTGATCTTCAACGCGGACATTCTGTCCGGCCATGACATCCGCGCCCAGCTCGCGCTGCACGAGGCGAAGCGGGCTGATGTGACGCTGCATCTGACCGAGGTGGCCGATGCGCGGGCGTACGGGTGCGTGCCGACCGACGAAACCGGGCGCGTCATCGCGTTCTTGGAGAAGATGCCCGAACCGGTGACCAATCAGATCAATGCCGGGTGCTACGTGTTCCGGCGCCAGGTGCTCGACGAGATACCGGCGGGCCAGGTGGTCTCGGTCGAACGGGAGACGTTTCCGGCTCTGCTGGCGCGTGGGGCTCGGGTCCACGGCTACGTGGACTCGTCGTACTGGCTCGACGTCGGTACCCCGGCTGCGTTCGTGCGCGGTTCGGCCGACCTCGTGCTCGGTCGGGCGCCGTCGCCGGCGGTACCGCCGGTAGACGGCGAGGCCCTGGTCCTGTCCGGCGCCGAGGTCGCCCCGGACGCGAAGTTGGTGGGTGGCGCCTGCGTAGGCAGTCGCGCCCAAGTAGGCACCGGTGCGCACATAGACGGATCGGTATTGCTGGACGGCGCGGTGATCGGGGACGGTGCGGTGGTTCGCGCATCGGTGGTCGGCGCAGACGCGCGGATCGGCGCGGGCTGCGTGCTGGACGAGGCGGTCGTCGGCGACGGTGCCGATGTCGGTGCCGATAACGAACTACGCGCCGGGGTCCGGATCTGGACGGGCGCGGTGGCGGCCGCCGGCACGATCAGGTTCTCGTCGGACCAGTAGTAGTCCTGCCGCCCGCCCCAAGGTCTGGGAGCGGGCGGCGGACGGCTCGCAGTTACGGCGCGTTCGGCTCGGGAGCGTCACTGGCGGGGAAGGCGGTCATGAACTGGTCAACGGCTGCGCCGCTGATCGCGCCGCACAGCTGGCGGTGGCCGCGCCCGTCAGCGCTCCAGTGCACGAGCGCGACATGCTTGCCGTCCGGGAACTGGCCGTAGGACTCGTCCCAGGCGGCCACGATGAACTTGCGATTCTTCGAGTCGTCCGGAACCCGGTCGGCCAGGTCCCTGGCGGCCTGCAACTGATCGCCGGTAACTGTCGAGTCGTACCAGAGGATCGTGTAGCCGTGCTCCAGGTTGTGCACGAGCGTCTCAACTCGTGGCCGATCCTCGGCGGTGTAGAAGTGCCGGCTGATCTGCGCTGGTGCGGCGTAGTGATCGCCGTTGCTGGGCGGCACCGTGGCGTAGGTGACCCGGTCGACGTCGTTGATACCGGGCCCGACGTGGTTCGCGCTGGTTGCCGGGTCATTGGTGGGCTCGCTGCAGGATGCTTCCGCCAGCGGCACCCCGATCGTGGCCAGCGGCGCGCTGTTCTCCTGCTCCTTCATCACCATGGGGACGGCCACCGCCGCGATCAGGCCGATGCCGAGCACGAGACCGAGTCCGATGATCACGAGGTTCTTCCGGCGTTCGGCCGCTTGCTGCTGGCGGCGCATCTCCTCGATTCGCGCCCGGCGCTCCGCGCTGGACGCCTGCTTCGGCTTGTTTGCCATGCTGTCTCTCTCGTACGTCGGCGGCCCGTATGCGTCGACTGTCCATGACCAGGACGGGTCGCGGCATAGTTTCCGATGGTGATTGTGGGCGAGTCTACGGCGCTGGCGCCGACTGGCCGCAATCACCGGGCAGGATAGCCGGGTGACCGCCGCGACCGCTCGAACCGGGTCCGGTTGGCCGGCCGGCTTCCGGCCAGGCGACCGATCTGCCGCTGACGGCGCAGTCCGGCCCAGCGGCGTCGGGTCGGGCGATCGATCTGGCGCGGAGGCCGCGGCTCGGCCGGCCGGTGTCGGGCTGGGGGATCGATCTGGCGCGGAGGCCGCGGCCCGGCCGGCTGGTGTGACGGGTGCCGGCCCGCGCGAGCAGCTACGAACATGGCGCCCCGGCCGCCCGGTTGCGTTGGCCGCCATGCTCGGCCCGCTCAAGCACGGCGGCGGCGATCCGGCCTGCTATCGGGACCGGTCCGGTGGCTGGTGGCTGGCCTGCCGGACCCCCGAGGGGACCGGGACGCTGCGGCTAGCCGCCTCGCCGGGATCCGGAGAGATCCTGGCCAGCGCGTGGGGGCGCGGCGCCCGGTGGCTGCTCGACGGGGTACCGGCGCTGCTCGGCGACGGTGACGATCCGGCCGGCTTCGCACCGCGGCACCCGCTCATCGCCGAGTCCGCTCGCCGCTGGCCGGGTTGGCGGGTGCCGAGGACACGGCTGGTGCTGGCCTCGCTGATCCCGGCGATCATTGAGCAGAAGGTCACCGGACAAGAGGCGTTCCGGTCCTGGCGCGAACTGCTGTGGCGGTTCGGAGCGGCGGCGCCCGGTCCGCCACCCCCCGGGCGGACCCGGCCGCTGCGGGTCCCGCCGGAGCCGGCGCAGCTACTGGCGATCCCGACCTGGGAGTGGCATCGGGTGGGGCTCGACGGTGGCCGGGCGCGGGCGATCAGGGCGACCGCGACCGTGGCGGCCCGGTTGGAGGAGACCGTCGACCTGCCGGTGGCCGAGGCCGAGCGTCGGCTACGGCTGGTGCCGGGCGTAGGGGTATGGACCGCTGCCGAGGTGCGGCAGCGAGCGCACGGCGATCCGGATGCGGTCAGCGTCGGCGACTATCACCTGTCCGGCGTGGTGGGCTGGGCGCTGCTGGGCCGCAAGATCGACGACGCGCAGATGCTGGAACTGCTCGCCCCGTATGCCGGACACCGGTACCGCGCGATCCGCTACATCGAGCTGGCCGGGGTAGTGCCGCCGCGGCGCGGACCGCGGTTCGCCGGCCGCGACTACCGCGGCTATTGAGCCGGGGCCGGACTACGCGCGCTGCTCGGCGGGGTAGCCGATGGCCAGCAGCCCGACCGGCTCCCAGCCGGTGGGCAGCGCAGCCAGGACAGGCGGCCGGGCCGGTTCGATCGGCCGCCAGGACGAGCCGATCTCATCGGCGGACAGCAGGAACTGAAGATCAGCGATCGCCGCGCCGACCGCGAGCAGCCCGGGCACCCGGTCCATCGGTCCGCGAACGCACGCGGCCAGCAGCACCGGGACCTCGGGCGGCGCCGCCGAGCCGACCCGGACGAACCCGGCCGACTCGGTGCTGGCGCCGGCGATCGCCGAATCGATGATCTCGGCCGGCACCGGCCGGGCGGCGAACTCGACAGATCTGCCGCGATCCGCCACCGCGGCCCGCACGGCATCCGCGGTGCCGACCCGGAACATGTCCTCGTCCGGAGGCCGGATCAGCGCCCGCGCGCCCGGGCCGTCCGAATCGGTCACCAGCCGGCCGAGCCCGCCGACCACGGCGACCGGAACCCCGGCCACCTTGCCCTTGACCAGATCGGTGGCCGCGGCCAGCTCATCGGCGACCGCGATCACGGTCGCATCGAGCGGGCGGCCATAGCCGTCCGTACCGCCGCGCAGGTCGATCAGCGGGTCGACCCCGGCGATCCCGATCGCGATGTCGGTCAGACCCTGCCGCCACGGCCGCCCAACCGTATCGGTGATCACCACCGCGATCCGGGCGCCGGTTCGCGCGGTCAGCGCCGCGCGCAGCCTGCGAGCGGACGCGTCCGGGTCGAGCGGAAGCAGCACGACGTGCCCGGGCGCCACGTTCGACGCGTCCACACCGGCCGCGGCCAGCACCAGGCCATGCCGGGTCTGCACGATGCGCAGCGGGCCGCGGCGAGCCACCACCCGGACCGTCTCCGCGCTGATCGCGTCCTCCCGGTCCGCGGCTTCCAGTACCCGGCCCTCTGCCTTGGCCACCACCTTGGACGTCACGATCACGATGTCGCCGTCGGCCAGCTCGCCGGCCGCGGCTGCGATCAGCGCGGCCAGGTCGGACTCGGCGGTGATCTCCGGCAGTCCGCGGACCGGGCGAACGGTGATCACCCGACGGTGACCTGCCCGGCCAGGTCGAGCGCGGCCTGCGCCATCGCCGCGGTCGCCGGCAGGTCCCGCATCAGCAGCGGTACCGCGCGGCACTCGATCCCGCTGGCCGCGACCGCCGCCACCTCGCCGGCATCGACGGTGTCGACCAGCCAGCCGTCGAGCAGCTCCGGGCCATACCCCAGCGCCACCGCGGACGCCGCGGTGGCCACGCCGATCAGCGGCAGCAGCTTGTCGGCCATCCCCCTGACCACGGCGCCGCCGACGATCGGAGACAGTCCGACGACCGGCGCGGCGGAATCGACCAGCGCGTCCCTGATCCCCGGGACGGCCAGGATCGGACCGATGCTGACCACCGGATTGGATGGCGCGAGGAGCACTAGGTCGGCCGTCGCGATCGCGTCCAGCACGCCGGGTGCAGGCCTGGCCCGGTCGGAGCCGGCCAGGACCACCGCGATCGCCTCCGGTTCGGCGTGCAGGCGGACCCAGTACTCCTGGAAGTGGACCGTCCGGGGGCCGTCCCGGTCCGCGACGGTGACCTGGGTCTCGACCGGGTCGTCGGTCATCGGCAGCAGCTGCACTCCGGGCCGCCAGCGGGCGCACAGCCGGTTCGTCACCGCCGACAGCGGCATCCCGGTCGCCAGCAGCCGGCTGCGCAGGATGTGGGTGGCCAAGTCGCGGTCCCCGAGGCCGAACCACTGCGGCTCGGCGCCGTACGCGGCCAGTTCGGTGGCGACCGCGTATGTCTCGTCGGCCCGGCCCCAGCCCTGCTCCTCATGGATCCCGCCACCGAGCGTGTACATGACCGTGTCCAGGTCGGGACAGATTCGCAGGCCGTGCAGCGTGATGTCGTCCCCGGTGTTGCCGATGACGGTGACCTCGGCGTCCGGGATCGCGGCACACACACCGCGCAGGAACCTGGCGCCGCCGATTCCGCCGGAGAGCACGACGATCCGCATGCCGGACATCTTTCCGCACTGGTGATCAGGCCGGCGATCAGGCCCGGGCGCAGATAAAGACCGGCTCCGCGAGCCGGGGTCGAGTCGGGCCCGCGGAGCCGGTTGGCCGGGCCGCCCCTGGGGGGCAAGGGGCGCCCGATCGGTTGGGCCCGGCGTGGCCGAACCCTGGCCCGGACCGGCCCGGAGGAGGCAGCGGCCGGCTCGGACCAACCCGACCGGGGTCAACAGGCGGAGGACCCCGGCCGAGCGAACCACCTTGCGGTGGGTGTGGCTGAGCGTGCAGGAGTGCGAACCCGACGTCAAGTCCTACCTGTGAAAAGGCTGTGTACCAGCAGGTTTTCCGGGCCGGCTGACGTCACCCGGCGCTGGGCAGGCGGACTTCGAAACAGCAGCCGGGTCCGGTGTTGGCCACCGTGATGCTGCCGGCGTGCGCTTCGACGATGCCTCGCGCGATGGCCAGACCGAGCCCGGCACCGCTTTGCGGCCCTGGGGTTCGGGCCTCGGTACGGCGCCAGCCGACGTCGAAGACCCGGGCCAAATCCGCGTCCGGAATGCCGCCGCAGCCGTCGGTCACCGCGAGCACCGCTGCCCCGTCCGCGTTGCCGGCGTGGACCGCCACCGTGCCGTCGGCCGGGGTGTGCCGGATCGCGTTGAGCACCAGGTTGGTCAGCACCCTGGACAGCTCCCTGCTGTCCGCGCGCACCACGATCGGGCCGGACGCGGTGCCGGCCAGCCGTACCCCGCGGGCTTTGGCGAGCGCATCCGCACCGGACAGCGCGTCACTGACCAGGTCGGCGACCGGAACCGCAGTCATGGTCAGCTGCAGCGTGCCGGACTGGATGCGGGACAGCTCGAACAGGTCGTCCACCAGCCCGGTCAGCCGGTTCACGTCGGCCCGGATCTGCCGGTGGTAACGGACCGGGTCGGCGGCCATTCCGTCTTCGAGCGCCTCGGCCATCGCGCGAAGTCCGGCCAGCGGGGTTCGCAGGTCGTGCGAGACCCAGGCGACCAGCTCGCGGCGCGAGGCGTCGAGCGCCCGCTCCCGCTCCCGCGACTCGGCCAGCCGGCGGTCGGTCGCGGCTAGTTCGCGGGCGAGCTCGGCCAGCTCGGCCGTCGGCGGATCGGCCGGCGCCGCGAACGCCCCGGTGGTGCCGAAGTCCCGGGTGGCGGTGGCCAGCTCCCGGCTACCGCGAACCACCCACCGGGCCAGTACCAGTGCCAGCACCGTCGACACCGCGCCGGCCACGAGCGTGACCTCGACGACCACGCCGAGATCGTGCGCGTCCAGGAACATCGCCTGGGCGGTGGCGACCACCGCCGCTACTACTGCCAGCGCGGTGGTGACCGCGACCAGCGTGACCGTGATGCGCAGGCTGGCCCGGCGCAGCGCGTACAGCAGCGTGGCCCCGATCAGGCCGACCACGCCGGCGGTGAGCGCGGCGATCAGCGCCACCTCGAGTGCGGCGGTCACCGCGCCAACTCCGTTGCTGCGGTCATGGTGCCGCCTCGAACCGGTAGCCGACCCCCCAGACCGTCTGCAGCAGCTGCGGGTCGGCCGGGTTGTCCTCGAGCTTCTCCCGTAGCCGGCGCACGTGCACGGTGACCGTCGACTGGTCACCGAACGTCCAGCCCCACACCTTCTCCATCAGCTCGGCGCGGCCGAACGCCTGGCCTGGATGGGCCAGGAAGAACGCGAGGAGGTCAAACTCGCGCGCGGTCAGGGTGAGCTCGCGGCCGGCGCGGAACGCCCGGTGCGCGGTCAGATCCAGCTGGATCGGACCTCCGGTCAGCCGCCCGCCACCCGGCGCGCCGTACCGATCCGGCGCCGACCGGCTGCGCCGCAACACCGACTGCACCCGCAGCACCAGCTCCCGCGGACTGAACGGCTTGGTCACGTAGTCGTCCGCGCCAAGCTCGAGGCCGCGTACCCGGTCGCTCTCCTCGCCAAGCGCGGTCAGCATGATGACCGGAAGCCGCCCGTCCCGGGCGCGCAGCTGGTCGCATACCTGCCAGCCGTCGAGCCCGGGCAGCATCAGATCGAGTACGACCAGATCGGGCAGCCAATCCTCGACTGTGTCCAACGCGGCCCGGCCGTCGGCGGCCGCGGTCACCTCGAAGCCGGCCCGGTGCAGGTAGCCGACCACGACCTCGGCGACAGTCGAGTCGTCCTCGACCACCAGCACCCGGTCGGCCATCTGTCGAGTCTAGGAAGTCCGGGCCGACCGGGGCCCGTGTGCGGGCTGTCGTCAGCACTTCGTAAGGTGGCTTGAGCCTGATCGTCAGATCGGGCAGAGGAGCGGGATGCCCACCGAATCCGCCATGCGCCGGGCACTGCACCGAGCCGAGACCGGGGTCTCCCTCGATCCGGCCGAGGCCGAGGTGCTGCTGGCCGCGCGTGCTGCCGACCTCGACCGGCTGGCCGCGGCGGCCGGCCAGGTGCGGGACGCCGGGCTGCTCGCAGCCGGCCGGCCCGGTGTCGTCACGTACTCACCCAAGGTCTTCATCCCGCTCACCCGGCTGTGCCGGGACCGGTGCCACTACTGCACGTTCGCTACCGTGCCCGGCCGGCTGGGCTCGCCGTACTTGTCTGCGGACGAGGTGCTGGCGATCGCGACCGCGGGTGCTGCGGCCAGGTGTACCGAGGCGCTGTTCACGCTCGGCGACCGGCCGGAGCGGCGCTGGCCGGTGGCGGCCGACTGGCTGGCCGCGCGTGGCTACGCGTCGACGCTGGACTACCTGCGGGCGATGGCGATCCAGGTGCTCGAGCAGACCGGGCTGCTGCCGCATCTCAACCCGGGCGTGCTCAGCTGGGAGGAGATCCAGCGGCTCAAGCCGGTTGCGCCGAGCATGGGGATGATGCTGGAGACCACGTCGCGGCGGCTGTGGGCGGAGCCCGGCGGCTGCCACTACGGCTCGCCGGACAAGGAACCCGCGGTCCGGTTGCGGGTGCTCGAGGACGCCGGTCGCAGCGCGGTGCCGTTCACCTCCGGAATCCTGGTCGGGATCGGTGAGACCGACGCGGAGCGGGTGGACTCGCTGTTCGCGCTGCGCCGGATCGCTCGTGGCTATCGCGGCATCCAGGAAGTGATCGTGCAGAACTTCCTGGCCAAGCCGGACACCGCGATGCGCGCCGCCCCGGACCTGCCGTTCGAGGAGTACCTGGCCACGGTCGCAGTGGCCAGGCTGGTGCTCGGGTCCGGCATGCGGATTCAGGCGCCGCCGAACCTGTCCGAGCCGGACCAGCTCGCCCGGTTGCTGGCCGCCGGAGTGGACGACTGGGGCGGAGTGTCACCGGTGACCCCGGACCACGTCAACCCGGAGCGGCCCTGGCCGCACCTGGACCGGCTGACCGAGCTGACCGCGGCGGCCGGGTTCGAGCTGCGCCCCCGGCTGACCGTGCATCCGGAGTACGTGCAGCGGGGCGAGCCGTGGCTGGACCCGCGGATCTGGCCGCACGTCCGGGCGCTGGCGGATCCGGAGACCGGGCTGGTGCGGGCCGGCAGCAGGCCGGTCGGGCGGCCGTGGCAGGAGGTGGACGGTGGCGGGCTGGTCGCCGCCGGCCGGGTGGACCTGCATGTGGAGATCGACACCGCGGGTCGCCGTGCCGATCGGCGCACCGACTTCGCCGACGTGTACGCCTGGGATGCGGCTCGGGACCTGGTGTCCGATCAGCCGGGTCTCGATCAGTCGGGGGTCGATCAGCCGAGGGTCGATCAGCCGGGGTCCGGGCTGCCGGGCTCGGGCGATCCGGCCGCAGACCGGCCGGCGCCTGCGGTGCTGGACTCCGGCGAGCTGGCAAGCGCGCTGCGCCGGGCCGCCGACGATCCGGCCGGGCTCACCGACGCCGAGGCGCTTGCGCTGTTCGAGGCGGACGGGTCGGCCCTGGACGCACTCTGCACGCTGGCCGACGAGCTGCGCCGGGAGACCGTGGGCGACCAGGTCAGCTACGTGGTGAACCGCAACATCAACTTCACCAATGTCTGCTACACCGGATGCCGGTTCTGCGCGTTCGCACAGCGGCGTACCGACGCCGACGCCTACACGCTCTCGCTGAGCCAGGTCGCCGACCGAGCCGCCGAGGCGCGGGAGCTCGGCGCCACCGAGGTCTGCATGCAGGGCGGTATTCACCCGGACCTGCCGGGCACCGCGTACTTCGACCTGGTCCACGCGGTCAAGGACCGGGTGCCCGACCTGCACGTGCACGCGTTCTCGCCGATGGAGGTCGTGAACGGGTCGGTTCGGACCGGGCTCTCGGTCGCGGACTGGCTGACCGCCGCGGTGCAGGCCGGCCTGGGCAGCATCCCGGGCACCGCGGCCGAGATCCTCGACGACGAGGTGCGCTGGGTGCTGACCAAGGGCAAGCTGCCGGCCGGTACCTGGGTCGATGTGATCACGACCGCGCACCGGCTGGGCATTCGCAGCAGCTCGACGATGATGTACGGCCACGTCGACCATCCGAGGCACTGGGTGGCGCACCTGCGCCTGCTTGGCCGGATCCAGGACGAGACCGGCGGCTTTACCGAGTTCGTGCCGCTCCCGTTCGTCCACCGGAACGCTCCGATCTACCTGGCCGGCCTGGCCCGGCCCGGCCCGACGATGCGGGAGAATCGGGCGGTGCACGCGATGGCCAGGCTGCTGCTGCACGGGCGGATCGCCAACATCCAGACCAGCTGGGTCAAGCTCGGCGTGGCGGGAACCCGGGCCATGCTCCAGGGTGGCGCCAACGACCTGGGCGGCACGCTGATGGAGGAGACGATCAGCCGGATGGCCGGGTCCGAGCACGGTTCGGCGAAGACCGTGGCCGAGCTCACCGAGATCGCGGCCGGCATCGGCCGCCCGGTACGGCAGCGCACGACCACCTACGGCTGGGTGGAGTAGCGCCCGGCCGGGCCGGGCGGGGACTGCTAGCGAGTTAAGTCGATCGCGCAGCCGATCCGGCCACTGCAAACCGGCACAAACGACGACGTATCGGCCGCTCTGGTCGACTTAACTCGCTAGCGGTGGCCTTGATCGCGCGGCGGTCCGCCGCCGCTTCGCGCCGCGCAACAACATTGACCGAGGTCGCGCCAACTCGCGCAGACACAAACCCAGCATGCCCAATCCTGGCAGACCGACTTGACGGTTCTAAGTAACCGGCGTGTAATTTCACTGATGTCGTTCACTTGGGTGACGGCGCTCATGGAAGAGCACGGGGTTGAGGAGGACGCCATGAGCAAGGTCTTCCTGCTGTTCGGCGATGCCGAAGAGGAGTTGGGCTGGCAAGAGCGCGCGCTGTGCGCGCAGACGGATCCAGAGGCGTTCTTCCCCGAGAAGGGCGGCTCGACCAGGGAAGCGAAGCGGGTCTGTCTGGCTTGTGAGGTCAGGGCCGAGTGCCTGGACTACGCGCTTGCGCACGACGAGCGGTTCGGGATCTGGGGCGGGCTGTCCGAGCGGGAGCGGCGGCGGCTCAAGCGCCGCGCGGTCTAGCCAATCGCGCCTGAGTCCGCACCGAGGTCCCCGGGTTTGAGGTCCGAGAGCGACCCACGTTCGCGTAGGGTAGGACAGCCCGGCGCCGCGCCGGGTGCCGAAGTCCCGACGACACGGACGGGGTCGAGTTACCGCGAGCATGTCCGTTCAACCTGACTCCATCGAGTTCGCCCGGCACGACGTCACAGCCGTTCTCGTCACCCATGACGGAGAGCGGTGGGTCGGCCAGGTGTTGGACGCCATCGCCGGTCAGGAACGGCCGATCCAGCGATTCGTGGCGGTGGACACCGGCAGCCGCGACCGCACCGTGGAGATCCTCTACGACACCGTCGGCGAGGGCCGGGTCATCAAGCGTTCTCGGGACACCGGCTTCGGGCGCGCCGCCGGGTTCGCGGTCAACGCGGTGTTCGGTGGCGGGACGGCGCCGGCGGTACGCGGCGAACCGGACGAGCCGGTGGAGTGGATCTGGCTGCTGCACGACGACTGCGAGCCGGATCCGAGTGCGCTGGGCTACCTGCTCGCGCTTGCCGACGAGGACCCGGAGATCGGTGTCGTCGGTCCAAAGGTGCGCGGTTGGTACAACCGCCGCGACCTGCTCGAGGTCGGCACCACGATCGCGCCCAACGGCCGCCGGGAGACCGGGCTCGACCGCGGCGAGACCGACCAGGGCCAGCACGACGGGCAACGCGAGGTGCTGGCCGTGGGCAGTGCGGGCATGCTGGTCCGCCGCGACGTTTGGGAGACGCTCGGCGGGTTCGACCGCGCGCTTGCGATGATGCGTGACGACCAGGACTTCTGCTGGCGGGTCAACATGGCCGGCTGGCGGGTAATGATCAATACCGACGCCGTCGTTTACCACGCCGAGGCAGCCGCCCGGGAGCGCCGCAAGATCTCTGCCCGGGTGGGGCGCGCGCACTTCCTCGACCGCGCGCATGCGCTGTTCGTGCTGCTGGCCAACGTCCCGCTCCGGCGGCTGCCGCTCACGATGCTGCGGGTCGGCTTCAGCACGATGGGACGCGCGATCGGCTACACGCTCGCCAAGCTGCCCGACTACGCGATTGACGAGGCGCTGTCGCTGCTCTACGTGATCGGCCGGATCCCGGCCATCCTGCGGGCCCGGATGGTTCGCCGCCGCTACCGGCGAGTGAAGTCGAAGGAGCTGCGGGACCTGTTCCCACCGCGGTGGAGCCAGCTGCGGCACATGGTGGACTCGATCGCCGAGCGGCTGCAGCGCAGCCAGGTCGACGTCGATCCCACTACCGGCAAACACGGGGCGGCGGTCGAGTCCGGGCCGGTCGGCGAGGAAACCGAGGACCTCGAAACCAACGACCTGTCGGTGATCGGCCGGTTCATCCGGCAGCCGATGGTGGTGCTCGGGGTCGCGCTGCTCGCGGTTACCGTGCTGGCCTGCCGGGAGCTCATCGGCGCCGGGCAGCTGATGGGTGGCGCCCTGTTGCCGGCCCCGAGCGACTGGCACCGGATCTGGGACAACTACTTCGCGTCCTGGCACGCCGTCGGGGTCGGCAGCGGCACCACCGCGCCGCCGTACCTGGCGGTGATCGGATCGCTAGGCCCGGTGCTCGGCGGCGACGCCGGCCGGGCCGTCAACCTGCTCGTCCTCGGCTGCGTGCCGTTGGCCGGCCTGACCGCATACCTGGCTGTCCGCAAGGTGGTGGCCTCGCGGTTGGTGCGGATCTGGGCGTCCGCTGCGTACGCACTGCTGCCCGCGGTTACCGGCGCGGTCGCAGCCGGCCGGCTTGGGACCGCGGTGGGCACGGTACTGCTGCCGCTGGCCGGGCTCGGCGCGGTCCGCGCGCTCGGTCTGGACGGCCGGGCGGCGAGCTGGCGCGCGGCCTGGGTGACCGGCCTGGTGCTGGCCGTGATGACCGCGTTCGTGCCGGCCGCATGGCTGCTCGCGATCGTGCTCGGCTTCGTCGCGGTGCTGATGCGGATCCGCCGGATCGGCAGCCTGGCCCGGTTGGCCGTGATACTGATCACTCCGGCGCTGCTACTGGTGCCGTGGTCGATCGACCTGCTGCGCCAGCCGAGCCTGGTGTTCCTCGAGGTCGGCCTGCCCGGTCCCGAGCTGTCCGATCCGAACGTTTCCCCGCTCGCGCTGCTCCTGCTCCATCCCGGCGGACCCGGGATGTACCCGATGTGGATCACGCTCGGCATCCTTCTCGTCGCCCTGGTCGCGCTACTGCGCACCGACCGCCGCCGCATCGTGGTTGCCGGCTGGACGATCGTGGTGAGCGGTCTCGCGGTTGCAGTCGTGATGAGCAGGACGGAGGTGACCGGCCCAACTCAGGCCGAAGCGGTACCGGCCTGGCCCGGGTTCGCGACCGTGGTGATGGGCGCGGGCATGCTGCTGGCCGCCCTGATCGGCGCCGAAGGTGCCCGAGAGCGATTGGCCCGCAGCTCGTTCGGGTGGCGCCAGCCGCTCGGCCTGGTGATGTCGGTGCTCGCCATCGTGACCCCGGCGCTGGCCGCACTGTGGTGGGTGGCCGGCGGCGCCAACGGGCCGCTGGAGCGCCGCGACCCGGTGGTGCTGCCGGCGTACGTGGCGGCCGAGGGCCAGAGCACCGATCGCCCGCGCACGCTGGTGCTGCAGAAGCGAAACGCCGGCTTGCTGTCCTACACGTTGTTGCGCGATGTCGGACCGCGGATCGGCGATGCCGAGACGGCGCCGCCCCGGGAGCAGTACGCCGGGCTGGATCAGGTGGTCAGCGAGGTCATCGGCGGTACCGGTGACGGCGAGGAAGCCGCCAAGCTCGCGGAGTACGCCATCCGTTACGTGCTAGTGACCCGGCCGGTCGACCCGGAGTTGATCAAGTCCCTGGACGCTGTTCCGGGGCTGGACCGGATCAGCGCCACCGATGGCGGCGCGCTATGGCGGCTGGGAGTCAGATCGGCCCGGCTACGCATCCTGTCGGCCGAGGGCAAACCATTGCAGACGGTGCCGTCCGGCGCGATCGCGGCCTCGGCCGTGATCGACCCCGGCGACGACGGGCGGTTGCTCGTGCTGGCCGAGACGGCGGATCCGGGCTGGCGGGCCACCCTGAACGGCGAGCAGCTCACCGCGCGCACCTCGGGTGACTGGGCCCAGGCGTTCGAGCTGCCCGCCAATGGCGGCCAGCTCGAACTAGCCCATGTCAGTCAGAGCCGCACCTACTGGCTGCTCGCCGAGCTCACGCTGCTGGTGTTCGTGATCATTCTGGCCCTGCCCGGTGGCCGCCGCCGGACCGTCGAGGAAGACTACGAGGACTTCGGACCGCTGCCGGAGCGGATCCGCCGGCCGATGCCGGGCACCGACCCGGCCGACTACGGATACGGACCGCACGACGTGCCGGAGCCGGTCCCGGTCGGCCCGGTCGGGTACCCGATGGACGGGCCGCTCCGGCGCGAGCTGGAGCCGAGACCGGCCGGCTTCGACCCAGCCCGCGAGGACTTCGAACCAGGCTTCGAACCACGCCGGCGGGAGCTGGAGCCGGCCGAGTACGCGCCGGTCGGCGCCGAGTTCGAGCCCGGGCCGGACGAGCTCCGGCCGGCGCCTGCCGAGCTCGAGGACCGGCGGTTCCAGGAGGCTCCGTTCGAGCCGGCCGGGCTCGAGCCGGCCGGGTTCGAGGCGTCGTACGCCGAGCCCGCGGGGCCGACGACCGGCGGAGACCGGATCGGGCACCGGACCGGGGTAGGCGCAGCGGTGGCCGGGGTCGCCGCCGCCCGGGCCGTTACCTCCGGCCAGATTCCGGTAGTCGGGAGTCCGCCCCCCGAGCCGGCCCCGCATCATGACGGCTCGATGGGCCTGGTGCCACCAGAGCCCGGCTCCGGCCACCAGCCGCCCGCGGTCCATGAACCGGCCCCGGTCCACGAGCCGGCTGCGCCTCAGCTGTACGCCCCCGGGCCGGCCACCGACGAGCCCCGGGCGGCGCACGCGTACGGCTCGTCCGGCTACGAACAGGCGAGCCACGGGCCGGCCGGTTACGACCGGGGCGCGCAAGAGCCGGCCCAACACCGGTCGCGGCACGGGCGCCACGCCGGTGGCTCGTACGAGGCGTACGAGTACCCGCGCTGGCCGGTGGGCTCTGACAACAGTGCCGGCGAGGACGGCCAGCAGGGGCCCGGGCCGGTTCAGCCGGTGCCCCGTCACGCCGGCCGGCCCTCCGCACGGGAGCCGGACTATGACCAGCGGCCGGATCCGCTCGCCTACGACCCGACCTACGACCCGGCCTTCACCATCGGTCCAATGCCGGCGCTGCCGCTGGCCAGCTACGAAGTGCTGCACGACGAGCCGTACCCGGCCGGAGCCGCGCCGGAGCACGACGACCAGGGCTACCCGACGCTGCCCGAGTACGGCGGGTTCGACCCGCTCCCGAACGGCGCGCACCCGGACGGAGGCGATCCGGAGGGCACGGCCCCGAGAATTCCGGCGCAGGACACCGCCGCCCAGTCGGACGCGCAGCCGCGGGTGCGCCGGCTGCCCTGGGAGGTTGGCGAGGACGAACCGGGCAACGACGACTGGCGCGGGAGATCGTTGTGAGCCGCCGCCCACGTTCGCTGCCCCGGCAAGCGGCCGGCCTGGCCCGACAGCTGCCGAGGCCGCACGGGATGCAGTTCCGACCGCCGCGGAGCCGGACCGGGCGCACGTTGCTGGGTGTCCTCGGCGCTCTGGTGCTGGTGCTCGGTGCCGCGTTGCTTACCGACCCTGAGCCGGTCCGAGCCGGCAGTAGCGCGGGCGCCCGAGTGACGGTCCGGAGCACGATCGCGGTTTGCCCGCATTCCGAGTCGCTGGGTGAAACCCGGGTGGCGATCGCCGCGCCACCGGCCGAGCCGGCGACCGCCGACTCCGGCATGAGGGCACGAGCCGTCAAGAGCACGGCGACGGTGACCGAGCTGGGCAGCAAGGACCGGCAGTCCCTGGTGAGGATTTCGGAGCCCGGCACCAGTGCGTCCAGAGATCTGTCGACAGCCGGGAAGCCCCTGATCGCGAAGGCTAACGGCGCCGTCGCGCCCGGGTTCATCGCCTCCCGGATCACTCGGACCAGCGGCGATGCCACCACCCGATCGTTGTCCGGCACGCCGTGCCCGCAGGCCGCGACCGAGTTCTGGTTCGCGGGCACCGGCTCGAACGGAAAGAGCCGGACCTCCTGGCTGTACCTGATCAACCCGGAGAACGCAGGGGCGCGGGTGGACGTCGAGCTGTACGGCGACGACGGCCCGGTCGAGGGGCGCCAGCTGGATGCGATCCTTCTGCAGCCAGGCGAGAGCTGGGGTCGGCCGCTGCAGGTCGTCGCGGGCCAGCACGACCGGCTCGTGGTGCATGTGGTGGCTAGGGTCGGCCGGGTGGCCGCCGCGCTGCACGACAACGCGCACGACGGATCCCAGCCGCGCGGCGCGGACTGGATCCCGGGGGTGGCTGCGGCAAGCAGCCGGCTGATTGTGCCGGCTGTCCCGGGTGGGAGGGGCCAGCGCACGCTGTACCTGTTCGTACCGGGCGACGACGGAGCGCTGGCCAGGCTCAAGCTGGTCGGCAAGAGCGGCACGTTCAGCCCGGCGCCGGATGAGAATGACCGCGCGCTGGACACGATCGCGCTGGAAGGCAACAAGCTCAAGCAGATCAGCCTCACCAAGGTCGCCCGCGGCGAACCGTTCGGGGTGTTGATCGAGGCCGACCGCCCGCTGATCGCCGCGCTCCGGGTCGACACCGGGGACACCCCACCGGACATCGCCTACCTGGCCGCGACCCCGCCGCTGGGCGGGCCGTCGGTCGTCTCCGACGCGCGCAACGCGGATGGCGCGACCAGCAAGCTGGTACTCACCGCCCCGAATGAGCCGGCCAAGGTCACGGTCGTTGCGCTGGTCGAGGACGAGGAGCCGCGCGAGGTCCGGGACGTCGAGATCAAGGCGGGGGTGAGCCGGGAGATCTCGCTCGGCCAGATCAAGGGCGCGTTCGCGATTATGATCACTCCGCTGCCCGGCTCCGGCCCGGTCTACGCGTCCCGGGTGTTGTCCGAGCGCAGCAGTGACGGCGACCTGCTGACAATCGAGCAGTTCCAGCCCAGCCACACCACCGCGCTGGTGCCGGACGTGGTCAACGACCTGTCCGCCGGGCTCCGTCCCGGCGAGTAGACCGGCTCTCGCCTAGTCCGCGCTGTTGCCGTACCTCGGGTCGACCATCTCCGGCTCGAGCCCGAGCAGCTCGGCGATCTCCTCCACTACCACGTCGTGCACGATCGAGCGCAACTCTTCGCGGCCGGTTGCGCGCGCCTCGAGCGGCCGCCGGTACAGCACGATCCGGGCCGGTAGCTCGCCGACCGCCGGGAAGAGTCTGGCCAACGGCACCGGGTCGGCCGACCACGCGGCGGCGTCCGGCGGTGGAACCTCCTCCACGGCGAACTCGACGCCGTCCAGTTGAGTGCCCCAGCGCGACTCGAGCCGGTCCACCGCATCCAGGACGAGGTCGTCAAATCGCTCCGACCGGCTTCGCGAGATGGGCAGGTGACCGGGAGCGAGCCGGCCACGCAGGCCGCGGCCGTGCCGGTCGCGGCGCGGCGATCGGGCCCGTGCGGGGCTGTTGGCCATGCGCTGGCTCACCTCGCCTCCCATCCGCGGTGCCTGGCTGCGCTGCACGAGCACGACTGTAGTAGCCGCGTCCCTTGCCCGGGCGGTCCCGCGACACGAATCCGGCGACTTTCTTCCAATGTTCGCGCCTGCGGGCCCCGCAGGGTAGCTTCCACCATCGTGAGCCCGGCACGAAGTTGCTCGCGGACCGCGTGTAGCCGATCCGCCATCGCCACCTTGACGTATGTCTACGCGGAGTCGACTGCGGTGTTGGGCCCGCTGGCCACTCACGCGGAGCCGCACTGCTACGACCTGTGCGCCGAGCACTCCGAGCGGCTCACCGCCCCGCGCGGCTGGGAGATCGTCAGGCTCGCCCTCGAGCCGACTCCGCCCGGCCCCACCAGTGACGATCTCGAAGCGCTGGCCAACGCGGTGCGGGAGGCCGGTCAGCTGCCGTTCGATGACGACGGCTACCTCGAGCCTGAGGTAGCTGGCGGCCGGCGCGGGCACCTGCGGGTGCTGCCCGCGCCGGATCGCTGATCGCGCCGACGACTGCTCGGACCGCGTCCGGTAAGGTCTGGCAGGTCCCTCTACCAGCGACGAAACCGCGGAGCTTTCGGGTGCGCGACCTGTCCTCGATCGTGAAGGCGTACGACATTCGCGGCCTCGTCCCCGACCAGCTCGGCCCCGACCTGGCCGCCCGGTTCGGCGCGGCGTTCGTCCAGGCCACCGGCACCGGCGCGATCGTGGTCGGGCGGGACATGCGGCCGAGCTCGCCGGAGCTGTCGAAGGCGTTCGCGTCCGGGGCGGCCGGCGCAGGTGCCGACGTCACGGATATCGGATTGGCTTCTACCGACCTGCTCTACTACGCCAGCGGCTCGCTGGACCTGCCCGGTGCGATGTTCACCGCGAGCCACAACCCGGCGCAGTACAACGGGATCAAGCTGTGCCGGTCCGGTGCCGCGCCGATCGGCCAAGGATCCGGGCTCGAGGAGATCCAGGCGCTGGTCGAGGCCGGTGAGACCCGGCCCGCCGGCCGGGTGGGCCGGATCGTCGAGCGCGACCTGCTGCCCGACTACGCCGCCTACCTGCACTCGCTGGTGGACCTGTCCAGCATTCGCCCGCTGACCGTGGTGGTGGATGCCGGCAACGGAATGGCCGGGCATACCGTGCCGGCGGTGTTCGCCGGGCTGAACGCGCGGCTGATCCCGCTCTACTTCGAGTTGGACGGCACGTTCCCCAACCACGACGCCAACCCGATCGTGCCGGCCAACCTGGTGGACCTGGCCGCGGCCGTCCGCGAGCACGGTGCGGATCTGGGTCTCGCGTTTGACGGCGATGCCGACCGGTGCTGGGTCATGGACGAGCGCGGTGAGTCGGTCCCGCCGTCCGTCGTCACCGCACTGGTGGCCAGCCGGGAGTTGGCGAGGGAGCCGGGCTCGACCGTAATTCACAACCTGATCACGTCCCGGTCCGTCCCCGAGGTGGTGCGCGAGTCCGGCGGGGTAGCGGTCCGAACCAGGGTCGGCCATTCCTACATCAAGCAGGAGATGGCCAGGACCGGAGCGATCTTCGGCGGCGAGCATTCGGCGCACTACTACTTCCGCGACTTCTGGCGAGCCGACACCGGAATGCTGGCCGCATTGCACGTGCTGGCCGCGCTCGGTGGCCAGGATCAGCCGCTGTCCCGGCTGGTATCGGAGTTCGACCGGTATGCGGGCTCCGGCGAGATCAACTCGAAGGTGGCCGACCAGCAGGATCGGATCCAGGCGGTGCGCGCGGCCTACCGGGATCGGCCCGGCGTCAGCCTCGATGAGCTCGACGGGCTGACCGTGTCGGCCGCGGACTGGTGGTTCAACCTGCGCCCGTCCAACACCGAGCCGTTGCTCCGGCTCAACGTCGAAGCCGCCGATGGCGACACCATGGCCGCGGTGCGCGACGAGGTGCTCGCGCTCATCCGGGCGAGCTAGTGGAGAAGAAACCTATGAACATCGACCCCGTGCTACGCGAAGTGATCGCCTGTCCGCAGTGCCGATCCCGGCTGCGATTCGACGAGGCGGCAGCCGAGCTGGTGTGTACCTCGCCGAGCTGTGGCCTGGCCTACCCGGTACGGGACGGGATCCCGGTGTTGCTGGTCGAGCAGGCGCGGCCCAAGCCGGCCGACCCGGGATGACGACCACGGCCCGGATGCCGAGTACGCCCGCATGACGAGCGCCCCCCGGATGAGGATCACCTCGCGGCGCCGCGAGGTCCGCCCCAGCGTCGGCGGGGACCCGGCATGAACGCGATCGACGAGTCGGTGCTGGACGACGCGCAGGCGCGGACCGCGCTCGACCAGTCCGACATGTTACGAGCGGTGGCCTCGGCGGGCGCGCAGGTGCGGATCGCGAGCACTGCGTGTGCCGAGGCCGGGCTGGCGGTTCGGGTGGCCGCCGATGGCCGTCCGCGCGCGGTCGTGCTGGCCGGCATGGGCGGATCCGGGATCGCCGGTGAGTCGGTAGCGGCCCTGTGCGGCGCCTCCAGCCCGGCGCCGGTGCTCGCCAGCCATGGCTACACGCTGCCGGCCTGGGTCGGCAGCGTTGACCTGGTGATTGCGGTGTCCTGCTCAGGCACGACCGAGGAGACACTGGCGGTGGTCGAAGAGGCGGTCCGCCGTGGCGCCCGGCTGCTCACCATCGGCCCGCCGGGCTCACCGCTGGCCGCACTGTCCGAGCAGGCGCGTGGCATCCACCTGCCGGTCAGCAACGGTGGCCGGTTGCCCCGGGCCAATATGTGGGCACTGACCGTGCCCGCGGTGATCGCGGTGCACGCGCTCGGTCTGGTGGTGGTCCCGGCCGGCGTACTCGAGCGCACCGCGGACCGGCTCGATGCGATCGCCGAGCACTGCCGGCCGTCTTCCGAGGCGTTCATGAACCCGGCCAAGAGCCTCGCACTGGACCTGGCCGGATACGTACCGATGGTCTGGGGCGGCGGGTCGGTCGCGGCCGTAGCCGCCTACCGGTTCGGTTGCCAGCTCAACGAGAACAGCAAGCTGCCGGCTGTGATCGGGGTGCTGCCGGAGGCGAACCACAACCAGGTCGTGGCGCTGGACGGGAGGTTCGGCCGACTGGCGTCGTCAAGCGAGGACCCGAACGCGGACCTGTTCCGGGATCGGCTCGAAGAGCCGGACGCCGGCCGGCTCCGGTTGGTTCTGATGCGCGACCGGGATGAGCATCCGCAGGTGGCCCGGCGGGCCACCGCCTCTATCGAGCTGGCCGCGGATCGTGGCGTCCCGGTCAACGAGCTGGTCGCCGAGGGCGAACATCCGCTCGAGCAGCTGGCCAGCCTGGTCGGGCTCGGCGACTTCGCTAGCGTTTACCTGGCGTTACTGCACGGTATTGACCCGACGCCGATCGCGGCCATCGCCGAGCTGAAGGAGCGGATCGTCCGATGAGCACCAGCGGTGGCACCCGGGCCATCATCGCGGCTCTGCTGGCGAACATGGGCATCGCGCTGACCAAGTTCATCGCGTACCTGATCACCAATTCGTCGTCCATGCTGGCCGAGGCGGTCCACTCGGTGGCCGACTCCGGCAACCAGGCCCTGCTGCTGCTCGGTGGCAGGCGCGCACAACGCGACGCCAGCCCGCAGCACCCGTTCGGCTACGGCCGGGACCGATACATCTACGCGTTCATCGTCTCGATCGTGCTGTTCAGCGTCGGCGGCCTGTTCGCGCTCTGGGAGGGATACCAGAAGCTCGCGCATCCGCATCCGATCGAGCGGGCATGGGTCGCGATCGGAGTGCTGGTCATTGCGATCGTCCTGGAGTCGTTCTCGTTCCGGACGGCGATCGTCGAGTCGAACCGGATCCGCGGCAAGGCCTCCTGGGTCGGCTTCATCCGCCGAGCCAAGGCACCCGAGCTGCCGGTGGTGCTGCTCGAGGATTTCGGCGCGCTGATCGGCTTGGTCTTCGCGATGATCGGGGTGAGCCTCGCGGTGGTTACCGGGGACAGCGTGTGGGACGCGATCGGCACGCTGGCGATCGGGACACTGCTGGTCACCATCGCGATCGTGCTGGCCATCGAGACCAAGAGCCTGCTGGTCGGCGAGGCGGCCACGCGATCGGATCTGCAGAAGATCGAGGTTGCGCTGCTGGCCGAGCCCGGGGTCAAGGACATCATCCACATGCGCACCATGCACCTCGGTCCCGAGGAGCTGCTGGTCGCGGTCAAGATCGCGGTGGACGGTGCGAGCACCGCCGCCGACCTCGCGGCGGCTATCGACCGAGCCGAGGCGCAGGTCCGCGAGGCGGTACCGATCGCGCAGGTCATCTATATCGAG
>DATAFN010000319.1:0-1695 GCA_036257435.1 Actinomycetes bacterium | reverse complement strand
AGGCCTCGCTGAACGATGTGCCTTTCCCGGTGATCTTGAAGGGCGACGAGGCCGCACTTGGAGAACAGCCGACCTGGGTACACCGGCGGCTGGCAGATGCTGCGCAGATCATTCGCAGCGAACATCACGACGCTCGCATCGGCCCAGCGTGTCGCTACTGTCCCTTCCGTACCAGCTGTCCTGCACAGCCGGCCGGTCAACAGGTGGTTCGGTGACCGTTTACACCCTCAAGCCGCCCCCGCGGACTCGCCTTGGCAACCCGGCCGCGCTCATGGATGCGTTGGACATCTCCTTCTCCACCGAGCAACTGGATGCCATCACCGCGCCTCTCGAGCCCGGCGTCATCATCGCCGGCGCCGGATCGGGCAAGACCACCGTCATGGCGGCACGGGTGGTCTGGCTGGTTGGCACCGGTGCGGTGCGACCCGAAGAGGTACTCGGCCTGACATTCACCCGCAAGGCAGCTGCCGAGCTCTCGCAGCGCGTCCGCAGCGCGCTGCTGCGGTCGGGCTTGATCGCCGACCGCGGCGTCGACGAATCCGGTGAACAGCTGATCATGACCTACGACGCCTTCGCCGCCCGGCTGGTCGCCGAGCACGGGCTCCGGCTGGGTTTCGAGGCAGACCCGACCATGATCAGCGGCGCCACCCGATACCGGCTCGCGTCGCGGGTGGTGAAGGCTGCGGCGGGGCCGTTCGAGTTCATCTCTCGGCTGCGACCGGCCACGGTCACCGAGCGGGTGCTGCGGCTTGACGCCGACCTACAGCAGCACCTCGTCGACGTCGATGATCTGGACGGGCACGCCCGCGACCTGCTCCTCGGCCTGGCGTCGGCACCGCTCAACAATCGCGGCAATGTGTACGCCGACATCAAGAAGGCGACCATTGCCTGCCAGGAGCGCCTGGAGCTGGCCAGCCTGGTCCGTGACTACCAGGACCTGAAGCGCCGGCTCGGGCTGGTCGAGTTCGCCGACCAAATGGCCATAGCAGCCCGGCTGGCCACCGAGGTGCCGCAGGTGTCCACAGCGATGCGCGCCGCCTTCCGGGTTGTGCTGCTCGATGAATACCAGGACACCTCGGCGGCGCAGGCAATCATGCTGCGTGGGCTGTTCTCCGGTCGAACCACCGGCGACGGTGGGGGGCACCCGGTGACCGCGGTCGGCGACCCGTTCCAGGCGATCTACGGCTGGCGCGGGGCTGCGGCGAGCAACATCGTGACCTTCGCCGACGACTTTCCGGGTGCCGACGGCCGGCCGGCTCGTCGCTTCGCGCTCTCGGTGAATCGCCGTAGCGGGCGAACGATCCTAGACGTCGCCAACGTGCTCAGCCGACCGCTGCGGACCGAGACCCGCAGCATGATCGCCGAGGTCACTGCACCGGCCGGCAACGGCGTCGCTAGCCTCGGTTTGCTGCGTGCCCCCGAGGGAACGCCTTCGGGCCATGTGCGGGCGGCGACCTTCGAAACCTGGCCGGAGGAGATCAGCTGGATCGGGGACCAGATCGCCGGCCTGCGGGCAGGCGGTGAGGTGTCGCGTTGGGCCGACGTTGCGGTGCTGACCCGGCGCAACGCCGATATTGCGCCGCTGTATGCCGAGCTGACTGCACGGAATGTGCCGGTTGAGATCGTCGGTCTTGGCGGTCTGCTGCACTTACCTGAGATCCTCGACATCACCGCAACCTTGCGGCTGATCGAGGA
>DATAFN010000273.1:0-5010 GCA_036257435.1 Actinomycetes bacterium | reverse complement strand
GCAATCCGCAAGGTGACCACGCTGTCGCTCTCGTTCGACCATCGGCTGGTCGATGGGGAGCTCGGCTCGAGGTTCCTCGCCGACGTGGCCGGGCTGCTCGAGGATCCGACGCTCGGGCTGGTCTGGTCCTAAGCGATCGGGAAAATGAGGGCGGTGCGTCGAAGTTACGGGGTGATCCCGAGTCCCGCGGCGACCCGCCGGCCCAGGTCGACGTCGCCGTCGTAGCGAACATGTGCGGTAGTCGGATCGACCCGGCCACAGGCGAGCCGGACCAGCTCGACCCAATCCAGCGTCAGCGTGGTGGTGGCCGGCTCCGGCCAAGGCGGCGCCAGCAGTGCGCCCCGCCCGTTCGCGTCCACACCGACCGCGACCGTGAACGAGGTGGCGCCGGTGACCCTCAGCGCCACCACGCTGCCGGGCGCCGCGCCGGCCAGTTTCGCGACCGCCTTCGGCAGGCTCGCGATGACCAAATCTCGGGTCACGTCGGCCGCCGGACCGGCCAAGTCGCCAGGTCGATCGGTGGCGCGCCGGATGTCCTGCTCGTGCGCCCATACATCGAACACGCGCAGGCGCATCATGCCGGTCATCGTGGTCGGTCCCTGAACCCAGACCGTCGGCGCGTCCGGATCCGGCGGCGACTCGCGCAGCGTGCGGTGCCGTTCGGCCAGCACCTCGCGTAGCTCCGCCAGGACGGTAGCGGGTGGCAGCGGGCGGCGGGCCTGGACGTCTACCTCTACCAACCGGCCGAGGTCGTTGCGGATGTACGGGGCGTCGACGGGGCCGTCGAGTTTGGGTCGGGGCCGGCCGAGCAGCATCGCCTCGACTCCGGTGACATGTGCGGCGATGTCCTTGACCGACCAGCCGGGACACTCGGTAGCAGCGGCCCAGTCCGCGTCGGGTAGCTGGTTGCACACCTCGAGCAGCGACTCGCTCGCCTGGTGCCAGGCCGCCACATAATCTTCGAATGTCACGACTGCGGAGCATACGTGCGAAGGAGAAGCCGCGTGCGCATCAGCCTGCTCCAACTCGACGCATCCCTGGACGCACCCCAGCCGGACCGGGTCGCCCGGGTAGCCGCCCAGGTCAGGGCACAGGCCGGTGTCGATCTCGTGATCCTGCCCGAGCTGTGGGCACACGGCGCCTTCGCCTACGACCGGTGGGTGGACACCGCGGAGCCGCTCGACGGGCCGACGGTGTCCGCGCTGGCAGCGGCCGCGCGGGATCTTGGGGCGACCGTGCACGCCGGCTCGATCATCGAACGCGCTTCGGACGGGCAGCTCTACAACACCGCGATCACGCTGAGCCCGGCGGGCGAGATCGTCGCCCGCTACCGCAAGCTGCACCGGTTCGGGTTCGGCCAGGGCGAGGCGACGGTGCTCGCGGCTGGGTCCGAGCTGGTCACGATTGACCTGGCCGGCACCCGCGCCGGCATCGCCACCTGCTACGACCTGCGCTTCCCTGAGCTGTTCCGGGCCCTGCTCGACCGCGGCGCCGAGCTGTTCGTGCTCAGCTCGGCCTGGCCGGACAAGCGAATCAGGCACTGGCGGCTGCTCGCCCAGGCCAGGGCGGTGGAGTCGCAAGGCTACGTGCTGGCCTGCAATGCGGCCGGCGGGCATGCCGGCGTCCGCCTCGGCGGCAACTCGCTGGTGGCCGATCCGTGGGGTGACATCCTGGCCGAAGCCGGCACTGAGCCGGAGGCACTGGTCGTAGAGATCGATCCGAGCCAGGTAGCCAGGACCCGCAAGAGCTTCCCGGTGCTCGCCGACCGCCGCCCGGCGGCGCTGTTCGAGCTGCCGGCCGGTGGGTCCTAGCCGCCCACGCCTTCCGGGTCCGGCTGCTGCCGGGTGAACACCGTGGTGATCTTCTCGTGCCGGTACCGGCGGGCGGTCCGGCCGGGCCGGACCGAGATCACGCTCTGATCGGCGAAAGTGTGCCCGATGTCCGGCGGTTCGTCGAGAGGGCCGCAACCGCAGGCATGTGTCGGCTTGTGGTCGGTTCGTCAGGTTCGGGCAGGATGGGCGGATGTCCAAACCGCTACTGCGCGCTCCCGACCTAATCGGAAAGGGCGGCTGGCTGAACACCGGCGGCCAGCCGCTGTCCCTGTCCGAGCTGCGCGGCAAGATCGTGTTGCTCGACTTCTGGACGTTCTGCTGCATCAACTGCCTGCATGTGCTGGACGAGCTGCGCGAGCTCGAGGAGAAGTACGCCGACGTGCTGGTCACGATCGGGGTGCACTCGCCGAAGTTCGCGCACGAGGCCGACCACGACTCGGTCGTCGCCGCGGTCGAGCGCTACGAGGTGCGGCATCCGGTGCTCGACGACCCGGAACTGGCGACCTGGAGCCGCTATACGGTGCGCGCCTGGCCCACCCTGGTCGTCGTCGACCCAACGGGCTACATCGTGGCTCAGCTGTCCGGCGAGGGTCACGGCCACGGGCTTGACTCGCTGCTCGGGGAGCTGATCGCCACTCATGAGGCCAAGGGCACGCTGCGGCGCGGCGACGGCCCCTACGTCCCCCCGCAGGCGCCGGCAACCGAGCTTCGGTTTCCCGGCAAGATCATCCGCTGGCCGCGGGACGACCGGGACGACCAGCGCGAGCGCTACCTGGTCTCGGACTCAAAGCACCATTCGCTGGCCGTGCTCGACACCGCCGGTGGCGTGGTGCGAAGAATCGGCACTGGCCAGCGTGGCCGCGCCGACGGGCCGGCCTCGGCCGCGCAGTTCAGCGAGCCGCAGGGGATGTGCCCGCTGCCGCCGAACGTGGCCGCGGCGGTCGGCTACGACGTCGTGATCGCCGACACCGTGAACCACCTGCTCCGTGGGTTGGACACCGCGTCCGGCGAGGTGCGCGCGGTGGCCGGGATCGGCGACCAATGGCGTCCCGGCTCATCGACCGAAGGACTGGCCCTGGAGGTCGCGCTGTCCTCGCCGTGGGACCTGGCCTGGCTCGGCGATCGGCTGGTGATCGCGATGGCGGGCATCCACCAGCTGTGGTGGTTCGATCCCCGGACGGAACGGGTCGGGGTGCTGGCCGGCACCGGTCACGAAGGGCTGAGAGATGGCCTTGCCGCGCGAGCCTGGCTCGCTCAACCGTCCGGCCTGGCGGTTTCGGCCGACGGCCGGACGCTGTGGATCGCGGACTCCGAGGTGTCCGCCCTGCGCCGGCTCGAGCACGGCGAGGTACTGACCGCGATCGGCACCGGGCTGTTCGAGTTCGGGCACCGGGACGGCCCGGCAGGTCAGGCCTTGCTGCAGCATCCGCTCGGGGTGTGCGTACTGCCCGACGGCTCGATCGCGATCCTGGACACGTACAACGGCGCGGTCCGCCGGTTCGATCCCGTGTCCAGCGCGGTGAGCACGCTGGCCGCCGGCCTGGCCGAACCTTCCGACGCGATCGTCGAAGGTGATCGTCTGATCGTGGTCGAATCGGCGGCGCACCGGCTGACCAGTGTCCCGCTGGGCGCGGCCGGGACCAGCGTGGCCGCCTCGGCCTACCGGACGCAGCGGCCGCCCACCACAGTTAGGCCCGGCCGGCTCCGTCTGGAGGTCCCGTTCGTGCCACCGGCCGGGCAGAAGTTGGACGACCGCGATGGCCCGCCGAGTCGGCTGGTGGTCAGCGCGACCCCGCCGGAGCTGCTGATCTCCGGTGCGGGCGCGGGCAGTGAGCTCAGCCGCGACCTCGTGCTTGCCGCGGACATTCCGGAGGGCGTGCTGCACGTGGCCGCGATGGCCGCCTCCTGCGATGAGGGCACGGAGTTTGCCGCCTGCCACGTGCACGAGCAGGATTGGGGGGTTCCGGTGACGGTAGTAGGCGGCGCTGCGACCGAGCTGGTGCTGCCGCTCCGCGGCGCCGGCTGACCGGGCGCCGACGCGGCGTTATGGCGCCGGCTGACCGAGTCAGAAGGCCGAGTCGGGCAGCGTCATGATCTCGTTGTCGACCGCTTCGACGACGGCTCGGACCGCACTCAGCTGCGGGAGCACGGTGCCGGCGAAGAACCGGGCTGCGGCGACCTTCCCGGTGTAGAAGTCACGGTCGGCCTGGCTGTTCCGGCCGGGCTGCGAGCCGCTGCTGTCGAGCCGGTCGAGCGCCGCCAGGGCGACCTCCGCCTGCCGCAGTAGCAACCACCCGATCACCAGGTCGCCGAGCGCGAGCAGCAGCCGCATGTTGTTCTGCCCGACCTTGTAGATGCTCGGTGGGTCCTGCCGGCTGGCTATCGCAGCCGCAGCCATCGCACCCACGATGCCCTGCACGTCCTCCAGCGCCGTGCTGAGCAGCCCACGTTGCGTGCCGAGCGCACCGTTGCCGGCATCGCCCTTGGCAAATGTCTGGATCTCGCCCAGTAGCTGAGCCAGGGCTTGGCCGTTGTCCTTCACGATCTTCCGGAAGAACAAGTCAAGGGCCTGGATCGCGGTGGTGCCCTCGTACAGCGTGTCGATCTTGGCGTCCCTGATGTACTGCTCGATCGGGTAGTCCTGCAGGTAGCCGGAGCCGCCGAAGACCTGCAGAGCGCCTGCGAGCAATTCGTAGGACCGTTCGGAGCCCACCCCCTTGACCAGCGGCAGCAGCAGGTCGTTCAGCCGGTCTGCGGCCTCGTCGGTGCGGCCGGCATAGCGGGCCTGCTGGATCGCATCCTGCTGGGTGGCGGTGTAGAGGACCAGCGCGCGCAGCCCCTCCGCGTACGCCTTCTGGGTCAGCAGGCTGCGCCGCACCTCGGGGTGCCGGATGATCGGCACCTTCGGCGCGGTCTTGTCCATTGCCCTGGTCAGGTCCGGACCCTGCAGCCGGGTCCTCGCGTAGTCCAGCGCGTTCAAGTAGCCGGTCGACAGCGTCGCGATCGCTTTCGTACCGACCATCATCCGGGCGGTCTCGATCACATGGAACATCTGCGCAATACCGTCGTGGACCCCACCCAGCAGCCAGCCCTTTGCCGGCCGGTCGCCGCCGAACGTCAGCTCGCACGTGGTGGAGGCCTTCAGACCCATCTTGTGCTCGAGATTCGTGGCATAGAC
>DATAFN010000263.1:0-11005 GCA_036257435.1 Actinomycetes bacterium | reverse complement strand
CGCACAGGCCGAGCGCGGCCTCGTACCGGCCGAGGCGGCCGCCGATATCGCCGCCGAGGCGCGGGTGGAGAAGCTGGACCTGGACTTCATCGCCGTCGAAACGCGACGTACCTCGCACTCCACCCTTGGGCTGATTGCCGGCCTGCAACGGATGCTGCCCGAGCACGCACGCGAGTGGGTGTACTACGGCGCGACCGTGCAGGACGTGACCGACACCTGGACGGCGCTGGCCGTCCGGCAGGTCTGCGGCATCCTGTGGCGTGACCTGCGCCGGCTGGAGGCGGGCCTGCTCGCGCTCGCCGCGGTGCACCGGGACACGGTGCTGGCCGGCCGGACCCATGGCCAGGCCGGGGCGCCGACCTCGTTCGGGCTCAAGGCGGCCTCCTGGGCGGATGAGGTCCGCCGCCACCTCGACCGGTTGCGCGAAGGTGGTCCGCGGTGGTTCGTCGGGCAGTTGGCCGGGGCGGCCGGCACGCTCGCGTTCTACGGCGCAGCCGGAACCGAGCTGCGGGAACGGTTCTGCGCCCGGCTCGGGCTGTCCGATCCAGTGGTGTCCTGGACCTCGTCGCGGGATCGGATCGCCGAGTTCGGCGGCCTGCTCGCGATGATCACCGGGACGCTGGCTCGGGTCGGCGCCGAGGTCTACCAGCTCGCCCGGTCCGAGATCGACGAGTTGCGCGAGCCCGGCCGGCCCGGCGCGGTCGGCAGCATCACGATGCCGCACAAGCGGAACCCGGAGGCGAGCGAGCACCTGGACACTCTGGCCCGGCTGGTCCGGTCCTCGGCCGGAGTCCTGGTCGAGGGCATGGTGACCGAGCACGAGCGGGACGGGCGGGCGTGGAAGGCCGAGTGGGTGGCGCTGCCCGAGGCGTGCCTGCTCACCGGTGCCGCACTCGGGAACGCCATCGACGTGGTAGAGGGTCTCGAGGTGAACACCGCCGCGATGCGGGCGAACCTGGGACCGTACAGCGGCTCCGAGCAGGCGCTGGCGCGGCTCGCGCCCACGCTGGGAAAGCACCGGGCGCAGGACCTGCTCCAGCAGGCGCTCGCCGCGGGCCGGGACCAGGGGTTGTCGCTGACCGAGGCGTTGCGGGCGGCAGACCTGCTCGATGACGAGCTGGCCAAGCGGCTGGCCACGCCGGACCTGGGTGTGGCCGGTGACATGGTCGATGCCGTGCTGAGCCGGGCCCGGCAAGCCCGGGCGGGAGAGCCGGAGGTCTGGCCGTGAGTACCGAGCCGGGCCCGGCCGAGCGGTTTCCGCTGGCCGCCCTACCGACTCCACTTACCCAGGCGCCGCGGCTCGCCCGGGCCATCGGCTGCGCCGAGTTGTGGGTCAAGCGCGACGACCTCACCGGATTCGTGCTGGCCGGCAACAAGGCCCGGCAGCTGGAGCGGTTGGTTGCCGATGCCCTCGCGGTCGGTGCCGACACGCTGGTCACCGGCGGTGGTGCCGGGTCGAACTACTGCGCCGGTGCGGCGGCCGCGGCGCGGGTGGCCGGGTTGCGCAGCGTCCTGGTGCTCTATGGCGATCCGGCGAGCACAACCGAGCGGGACACCCACCCGCATCCCAACCTGGCGCTGGCCCGCTGGCACGGGGCCGAGATCCGGTTCACCGGGGTAGCCGACCGGGCCTCGGTGGATCCGGTGCTCGATCAGGTGGCGGCGGAGGTGCGGGCCGGCGGCGGCCGACCGTACCTGGTGCCGCGCGGTGGGGCGAGCGTGGTCGGGACGCTGGCCTACCTGGACGCGGCCCGCGAACTCGCCGCGCAGCTCGAGACCGTTGGGGTACGCCCGGCGACCGTGCTGGTCGCGGCGGGGTCCGGCGGAACCGCGGCCGGCTTGGTCGCCGGCGCGGCCGCGGACGGCAACCCGTGGCACGTGCTGGCCGCCGCGGTCAGCCGCCCGCCCGCAGAGACCGCGCAGCGGATGCTGCGGCTGGCCGAGCTGGCCGCCGAGCGGCTCGGCCTGCCCCCCGCGACCGCGGCGGACATCGAGGTCACGGATGCGCGTGGCCCCGGCTACGGCATCCCATCGGCGGCGGGGGAGCGAGCGGCCGAGCTCGCAGGCTCGACCGAGGGTCTGCTGCTCGACCCGGTGTTCTCGGCCAAGGCGCTCGGCGTGTTGCTCGACCGGCCGGCGCCGCCTGGTCCCATCGTGTTCTGGCACACCGGCGGGCAGGCGGCCGCGCTCGGCCATCTCGCCGCGATGACACCGCACCGGGTACCGACGTGACCAGGGTGCGGGGGCCGGCCGAGGAACGCCCGGCGCCTGAGCTGATCGCGGCGGGCTTCGCGCTGGAGGTCGCCGACGCACCGCTGCTGCACCGCGGGCTGGGTCTGGCCGACCTGGCCCACCTGCTCGACCTGCGGGCCCGCAAGGTGGTCAAGGGCGAGGCGGTGCGCGGGCTGCTGCGCGCTGCGCTGGACGCGCTGGAGATCCCGGCCGAGGAGTTCCCGTACGACCCGGAGTACGGCGAGGTCTACAACTGCCGGGAGCGCTGGTTCGTCGAACGCCTCGGTGACGATGCCGGCTGGCTGCACGCCGGCCGGCCGCGCCGGGAGGCGGCTCGGATCGCGCTGCGGCTGGTGCTGCGCCGGCAGGTGGCCGAGCTCGCCAGGGACGCGGCAGAGTTCGCGACTGTAGTCGCCGATGCCGCCGGCCGGCAGGTGGAGACCTGGATGCCGGACCAGACCTACCTGCAGCAGGCCCAGCCGTCGACGTTCGGGCACTACGTGCTCTCGTTCGCATATCCCGCGCTGCGCGACGCGGACCGGCTGCTGGCCGGGCTGGACTGGGTGAACCTGTCGCCCGGTGGTGCGGGCTGCGTGAACGGCAGCCGGCTACTGGTCGACCGGGACCACATCGCCGCGCTGCTCGGCTTCGGCGGCGTGATCGAGCACACCAGGGACGCGATGTGGCAGCTGGACGGGCTGGTCAGCCTGCTCGCTTCGGCCACCAGCCTGGTGGCCAGCCAGAGCAAGCTGGCCGAGGACCTCGAGATCTGGGCCAGCGAGGAGTTCGACTTCGTGGACCTGGCCGGCCCGTATACCCGGGCCAGCGTGCTCATGCCGCAGAAGCGCAACCCGTACGCGGTGGCCATCGTCCGCGGCGCCGGCGGGGTACTGATCGGCCGGCTGTCCGGCTTTCTCGCGGTGGCCAAGACGCCGTCCGCCCGCAGCGACAACCTGATCTTCGCGTACGGCGAGGTGCCGCGGGCGCTCGACCTGGCCGGCCGGGTGACCAGGCTGATGTCGGGGGTGGTGGCCACCCTGGAGGTGCATCCGGAGCGGATGTGGGAGGTCCTGCTCGGCGGCTTCTCGCAGGCCACCGACCTGGCCGAGTTCGTGATGGAGAGCTGCGACGTCGACTACCGGACCGCGTACCTCGTGGTCGGCCGTGCCGTCCGCAGTGCGGGCCGGCAGGGTCTGCGCGGGGTCGACCTCACCGGCGAGCGGCTCGACGCCGCCGCTACCGAGCAGCTCGGTCGCCCGCTAGGCCTGTCCGGCCGGGACCTGTCCGCGGTGCTGGATCCGCGCGCGATCGTGCAGACCAGGGTGGCGCCCGGTGGGGCGGCACCGGCGGTGGTCCGGGACATGGCCACGCGGTGCCGGACCGAGGCCCGTGCCACCGTGGACCGGGCCACCGAAGCCACGCACCGGATCGAGCGGGCCGAGTCCGCGTTGCTTACTCGGGCCAAGGAGGTGGCCAATGGTTCCGCCGCACGCTGACCACGGGTCAGTCCGCAATGACGACGTCGAGCTTCGGCGGGGTCAGCAGTGTGTTCGATACGTAGCAGTAGCCACGCGCCAGCTCGACCACTGGTTCGAGCTCGGAGCGCGGCAGGCTCGAATGGACGCTGAGCCGCAGCGTGGCGAAGCGCAGCCCGGCGTACTCACCCTCGATATCGACGCTGAGGTCGGGCAGGGTGACGTCGCGCTTGCGGGCCGCGTGATACACCGCCGCGGCGAAGCAGCCGGCGAGCGAGGCGAGCAGCATCTCGGTCGGCATCGGGCCGCGATCTTGCCCGCCGTACCGCGGCGGCTCGTCGATCGCCAGCTCGAAGTCCCGGACCGGGATCGTGATGTGGTAGCCCCCGTTCCAGTGCGCGGTAAGCCGCATAGCGATGGACGGTAGCGTGTCCGGGTCCGAGTCGGCGCCGGCTGCCGCGTCGCGGCCAGTGGTCGCGTCGCTGCCGGCCGAGGTGAACGTCGTCAACGTCGGCCTGCCGCTGTTCGCCGACGCGATCCGCGACCAGGGCGCGGCGGTGGTCGACGTCGAGTGGCGGATACCCGGTGGCGGGCGGCCCGAGTTCGTCGCCGCGCTGAGCCGGTTGTCCGGCCGGTTCTACGACCGGGTGCATGCGGCCAATGACGAGGTACTCCGCCGGCTCAACGCCGCTACGCCGGTGCTCACCGGGCTGGCCCGCTGCGGTGACGCCGTACCTTGAGTCGGCTCGCGGACGGTGTTGCATTGCGGTCCCGCGTTGGACTGGGCGGCCGCCGGCGATCCGCTGCGCCGCTCGATCGCAGCCACGGTGGTGGCCGAGGGCTGGACCGGCGACGTCGCCGAGGTACCGCGGCTGGTGGAGACCGGCGGCGTGCTGCTGGCGTCCGCGAACGCGCACGGCACCGTGCTGCCGATGGCCACCGCCATCGGGCCGAGTGCGCCGGTGTTCGTCGTGGACAACGAGGTGGCCGGCACCAGGGCGTTCACCGCGATCAACCAGGGTCCCGGACAGGCGCCATGGCTCGGGGTGAATACACCCGATGCGGTCGCTCGGCTGACCACGATCCGGGACGTGGTCGCCCCGGTACTACGGGCCGCGCTGGTCTCCGCCGGGCCGATCGACCTGTTCGGCCTGGTGGCCCAGGGCCTGCAGATGGGGGACGAGGTCCACATGCGTTCGCAGGCAACGGCGAACCTGCTGTGGCGGACGCTGCTGCCACACCTGGTGACCGTGCGCTCGCCGGATCTGGTCGAGGCGGTCCGGGTCCTCTCCGCGAACCACCTGTTCTTCCTCAACCTCGCGATGGCCGCGGCGAAGGCAACACTGATGGCGGCGTACGACGTGCCCGACTCGAGCGTGGTGGTCGGGATGTCCCGCAACGGCACCAGCTTCGGGATCCGGCTGGCCGGCACCGGCGATGCGGAGTTCCTCGCCCCGGCGCCGCAGGTCGGCAGCGCGCTCTACCACGCGGGCTTCGACGAGCAGGACGCTGCGCCGGACATCGGCGACAGTGCGCTGCTCGAGTTGGTCGGGCTGGGCGGGGCGGCCGCGGCCGCTTCTCCTGCGGTTGCAGCCTTCCTCGGCGGATCGGTCCAGGACGCGATCGCGACCTCGGCCGAAATGGAGATGATCTGCGTCGGATCCAGCTCCCGGTTCACGCTGCCGCTGCTCGAGCACCGCGGCTCGCCGCTCGGGGTCGACGCGCGCACCGTGGTCGAAACCGAGACGACCCCGGCCATCAACACCGGCATCCTGCATGTGTCCGACGGAGCGGGCCAGGTCGGCGCCGGCATCGCCCGGGCCCCGCTGGAGTGCTTCCAGGGCGCTGTACTCGCGCTGGATGCCCGCCTCACCGCTGCGGCTTAGGGCGTGCCGCTTCGCACCGCTTCGTAGTACGAGCCGGGCCCGGCTGAGCTGTCGTTGGCGGGTTGCATGATGTTGAGGTCGACCCGACCCGAGATGCCCTCGACGCGCGCAAGTCCGTGGATCTGCCAGACCCGCACGTTGTCCTGGTTCGGCCGGCGAAGGAAATTGTGCTGCCACAGCGGCCGGTCAAGTCTGGTCCGGACGGGGTAGCGGCGCTCCCAGTCGTCCCCGACATACAGCAGTGCCGGCCGACCCCAGGCGCTCTCGACCATGTTCAGGAAGGTCTCCAGCTCGGCCGCGACGTCCGACGCCGTAGGTCGGCGGCTGCAGTTGCCGGACAGCTCGAGATCCACTGCCGGCCGTAGTGCGTGCGGATCGGGAGGCGCCACCGTAAGGAAGTGCCGAGCCTGCGCGTCGCCCGTGCGGCACAACGTGAAGAAGTGGTAGGCGCCTCGATCAAGGCCAGCCGCGCCGGCGGCTGCCCAATTCGCCCGGAACCGGGCGTCGGTGAAGCTGCCACCCTCGCTGGCCTTGATGTAGGCGAACTGGATCTCGTCAGCGGCGACCCGCCGCCAATCGATCTCACCCTGATGAGCGGAGACATCCACGCCGTAGCGCTCGCCCGCACGAAGCGGTGGCCGCCAGTTCGGCACGAACACGAACCAGAACAACGACCCGGCGAGCACGGCCGTGACGAGGACTCCACTGATCACCCATGGCCAGCGGAATATTCGCCGTACACGGTTAGCAGCCACGGCGCGGACGGTCCGATCAGAAGGATCCGGTGACGATCTCGCCGGCCGGCTCGTAGGTGTTGATCGCGACTCCGGTGGTGGAGGTCTTGGAGTCGACGAGCTTCAGGCCGGCGGGGACGGTGCCGTCGGAGAACAGGCGCTTGCCCGACCCGAGGACGAGGGGGAAGACCCACAGGCGGTACTCGTCGACCAGGTTGTGACGCAGCAGTGTCTGGATCAGGTTCGCGCTGCCGTGCACCTGCAGCTCCGGCCCATCCCCCTGCTTGAGTGCCGCGAGACCGTCGGCCGCGTCGCCCTCGATCAGGACCGAGTTGCTCCACTCCAGCCTGGGCCGGCCCCGGGAAGCGACGTACTTCGTGGCGTCGTTGAATACCTTGCCGCCGGCTTCCTCGGGCGCAGTCGGCCAGAATGCCGCCATGATGTCGTAGGTCTTGCGCCCGAGGACCATGGCGAACGGCTTGCTGGTCGCCTCGCCCATGATCTGGCCCATCCGGTCGTCCCAGTAGTTGACCGACCAGCCGCCGTGCTTAAAGCCGTCGCTGTCGTCCTCGCCGGGTCCGCCCGGCGCCTGCATTACCCCGTCAAGGGTCAGGAACGTGCTCACGATCAGCTTTCTCATTGCTCGCGTCCTTTCGATCGGCTCGCCGGCTCGGCCAAGCTCTAGCGCATCATGGGACCGTCCCGCGGCGCAAAACTCATCGCGGGGGTGCGTGCCGATGTCAGGTCGAGCTCGACGTCGGTGCGGGTGAGGTGCCCGTCGGGTCGGCGTCTGCGGCGGTGACTTGGCTTCGGCGATCGCCTCCTCCAGCGCGCTCAGCGTGGCCCCCATCTCGCGGATTTCGTCGAGCCGGCGAAGCCCGTCGGCAGCCTCGGTCAAGCTACCTGCTCGCGGTGGGAAGGAAGCCGTCGATCTCGGACAGGAAGTGCGCCCAGGCCGGGTCGTGCTCGGGCAGCAAGTGGTTGCTGCTGTCCAACGGCACCAGCCGGCTGCCCGGGATCAGCGCGGCCAGCTGCCGCGACTGTTCGAAGACGTTGTCCGGCTCGCGGCGGGCACTCAGGATGAGTGTCGGCACGGTGACCTTCGGCGCTAGGTCGCTGACGTCGATGTTGGCGAATGTGTCGAGGAACCGCCACGCGTTTTCCGCCGAGGTCGAACGCCGCTGCAGTTCGTCGAAGCTGCGCCACTGCTCCTGGGTGCCTTCGGGCAGGAAGCGGGCTATGGCGATCTGCCGGTAGACCGGATCTGGACGGCCCCAACCTACCCGGACCACCTCGATCCGCGCCTCCTCCAACGCGAGCTCGTCGGGGGTACGGGCGCGCTTACGCCGGCCCTGGGCGTACGTGCCGAGCAACACCAAGTGGCTAACCCGTTCCGGATGGCGCACCGCGTACGCGATCGCAACCGGTCCGCCCTGGGAGATGCCGAGCAACGGGAACCGGTCAAGCCCGACCGCGTCGACCACCGCCTCCAGGTCGTCCACCCAGCTGTCGAACGAGAACTGTGCAACGTCCCAGTCCGACAGACCGCACCCGCGCTCGTCGTACCGAACGAACCGGAACCGGCGCGACAGCTCGACCAGCCAGTGCCGCCATACCGAACTCTGCCAGTCGTAGTCCAGATGGCTGAGCCAGTTCGCGGCCTTCACGAGCGGCGGGCCGCTGCCGGTGGTCGCGTACGCGAGGCGAGTGCCGTCGGCGGCGGTACAGAATCGGATCTCCTGTGGCGGCGGATCCGCCGCCGGCGGCAACGCGGTAACCTGCGGAGTCTCGCTGACCGGCCCGATGAACTGGTACCCGCGCCCATGGACGGTGCGGATCAGGCGCTGGCCGCGCCCGTCATCGCCGATCGCCTGCCGCGCGGCCTTGACTCGGCTGGTGAGCGCGGACTCACTCACGAACCGGTCACCCCAGATCGTGTCGAGCAGTTCGTTCTTCGGCACGACCCGGTGGCGTTCCCTGACCAGCACCGCCAGTAGATCGAAGACTTGGGGCTCGATCGGTCTGGTCCGGCCGGCCCGGCGCAGCTCGAACCGGTCGAGATCGAGCTCGCAGTCGTCGAACGCGTAGATCAACGGAAACCCCCAGTGCCGTTGGCGTCCACCAGTCTCCCATCCGGAGCGCCTGGTGACCGATCTCCACGTGTTCTCCATGTTTCCTCCAAGGCTGCGGGCTACCCGGCCGCGCACAGTGAGCGCACAACGACCGCGCACCCGCTGGAGAAACCGTGTCCACCCTGGTAACCGACCGCCACGACCTAGCCGCGGGCGCTCGAGCGATGGCGCCCTGGCTGTTCGGCATCGTGCCGTTCGGGCTGGTGATCGGCCTGAGCGCGGCACGGGCGGACATTCCGACGCTGGCCGGCTGGCTGACCGGTCCGCTGATCCTGGCCGGCAGCGCGCAGATCGCGATGATCGAGATGCTCGATGCCGGCGCTACGCCAGTTGTCGTGGTGGTTGCCGCCCTGGTCATCAACCTGCGGCTTATCTTCTACTCGGCCACGATGGCCCGCTACTGGCGCGGCACGCCCTGGTGGTGGCGGCTGGTGGCCGCCTACCTGATCATCGATCCCTCTTTCGCGGTCGGGATGGACGGCTACGGCCGGCCGGTCGACCGGCGCCGGGGACACGCGTACTACCTCGGCGGGGCAGCCCTGATGTGGGTGGCTTGGGTCGCTGCGATCAGCCTCGGCGCCACGCTCGGCGCGGGGCTGCCGGCCTGGCTGCACCTGGAGTTCGTGATCCCGCTCTTCCTCCTGGGTGAAGCGGTCACCAAACTCCGGGATCCCGCGCTCCGCCGTGCGATCTTCGCTGCAGCTGCCGTAGCCGTGCTGGCGCTAGCTGCCCCGCTTCATCTCGGCATCGTGCTGGCCATCGTCGCGGGCATCGCCGCCGGGCTCACCGCCCAGCCGCGGCCTCGGCCGTCGCGCCAGCTCGCGGAGGTCGCGCCATGACCGTGTGGATCGTCATCCTCGCCGCTGCTGCCGGCAGCTACCTGTTCCGGCTCAGCATGATCGTCCTGGCCGACCGGTACACGCTGCCGCCCGCCCTAGAGCGCGCGACCGGGTTCGTGGCGCCTGCGGCGTTCGCCGCGCTGGCCGCCGCGGGTATCGCCACCGCCTGCGTGGGGGTCGGCGCCACCCAGGCCGCGGCTCCCCTGGCCGCCCTGGCCGTGGCGGTCATCGCGGTGCTCCGTACCGGCTCCGGCTATGCCGCGATCCTCGCCGGAATGCCGGTGCTGTGGATCGCGACCGCCCTGCTGCCCAGTTGATCCATGCCCTCGAGAGAACCGGAGCGAACCCGCCCATGTATCGCACGAACCGCAGCCGGCATGACGTCGTCATCGTCGGTGGTCGCGTGGCCGGATCGGCAACCGCTTTGCTGCTGGCACGGCTCGGGCACGACGTCGTGGTCGTGGACCGGGCGCTGTTCCCGAGCGACACGCTGTCGACCCACTCCATCGCGCGCAGCGGGGTCGTCCAGCTCAACCGCTGGGGGCTGCTCGATGCGGTGCTGGACAGCGGCGCGCCGGCAATCAGGCAGGTCACGTTCCACGCCGGTGGCGAGCCGGTCACCCGCCAGCTCAAACACAAGTCCGGCGTCGACCTACTGGTCGCACCGCGCCGCTACGTCCTGGACACGATCCTCGCCACCGCGGCCGACCTGGCCGGCGCCACCGTGCGCACCGGCGTGACGGTGTCCGGCGTACAGCGCGATAGCCGCGGTCGGGTCGCGGGGGTGTACGGGCACGACCAAACCGGCGCCTCGGTTGAGATCGGCGCCCGGTTCGTGATTGGCGCGGACGGCCTGCCCTCGCGGGTTGCGCGCTCGGTCGGCGCGAAGCTCACCGAGTTTCGGCACGCGAACGGGGCCACCCAATACGCGTACTACGCCGGCATCCCGTGGCCAGGCATCGAGTTCTACCCCGCCGAGCGGGCGCTGGCCGGCATCTTCCCTACCCACTACGGGCAGGCCTGCATCTGGATCTGCACCCCGTCCGCGGACGCGAGGGCGGTGCGCCGCTGGAGCCGATCGCGCACCGAGGCATTCGATGCGCTGCTCACCCGATCCGCGCCCGGGCTCGCCGCGCGGTTGCGCGACGCCCACCGCACCTCACCGGTGCTCGGCGTGCTCCGCCAACCGAACCAGCTGCGCCAGGCGTACGGCCCGGGGTGGGCGCTGGTCGGTGACGCCGGTTACCACCGGGACGCGGTCACCGGCTACGGGATCAGCGACGCCTTTCGCGACGCCGAGCTCCTGGCCGTCGCCCTCGACCGGGCACTCACCGGCAGCCCCGGCGGTGCCGGTATCGGCGACGGGGTGTTCGCGCTGGCCCAGTACCAGCGTGAACGCGATCAAGCGCTGCGGGGGATCTTCGAGATCACCTGCCAGCTCGCGGCCTATCCGGCCGTGCCGGCATTCATCGAGCTGCAAAAGCAGCTCAGCGTCGAGATCGACCTAGCGGCGGCGGCGCTGGCCGACCGCCCTATCCCGGGCGAGCGCCTGCTCGCACCAACCGTTCCGGGCGAGCGCGTGCTCGCCACCACCTGACCCGGCGAGTACCCGACTCGTCACCGTCTCATCGAAGGAGAACCACCACCATGACGGCCACCGACACAACCGCGGCCGAGCTCACCGGCTCGATGCGCAACGGCGTCGAC
>DATAFN010000246.1:0-4868 GCA_036257435.1 Actinomycetes bacterium | reverse complement strand
CTGCCTGTTGTTCACCGCCCCGCTGATGCTGGTGCCGCTCGCCGGAGGCCCGCAGCCGCAGATCGTTGCGATGCTCTTCGTGGCCGAGTTCGCTTCCGGGTTCGGTGTCATGCTGCTGGACATCAGCGGGATGTCGATCAGCGCTTCGCTCGTTCCTGACCGGTTGCGGGCCCGGGTGGCCGGCGCGCACATGCTGGTCAACTACGGAATCCGGCCACTGGGATCGCTCGCCGGCGGAGCGCTTGGCGCCACGATCGGGTTGCATCCGACCCTGTGGATCGCGTCGGCCGGCGCGATGGCCGGGCTGCTGTGGGCGGTGCCCTCGCCGGTGCGGACTCTGCGCCAGCTCCCCGAGCAGGCCGAGTAGGCGGGGCTCACGGGTTCGGGGCACTGGTGGCGGGCTCGGTCGGGCGTTGCGGCGGCATGTGCTGGCAGTCGCACCAGTTGCCGCCACGGCAGTCGTCGTGCCGCCGGTCCCGGCAGGCCGTGCAGATCACGCCTCGAATCTAACCCTCGGCCGCGCCCGCCGGAAACGCGCGCTCGACCAGTGCCGCGTGATCGAGATGGCCGGGCAGCGTGCCGAACGCGTGGCCCCAGTCCTGCCCGAGCCGGGACTCGCAGAACGCGTCCGCCACCTCGGCCGGGGCGTGCCTGACCAGCAGCGCGCCCTGCAGTAGCAGCGCCATCCGCTCGACCAGTCGCCGGGCGCCGGCTTCTACCCCGTCCAGATCGGCCAGCGACTGCAGCAGATCCTTCACCGCGCCGTCCAGATGCCGGTCGGCGCCCGCGGCGGTGCCGACCTCGCGCAGGTAGGCGTCGATCACGGCCGGCTCGCGCCGCAGCGCCCGGACCACGTCCAGCGCATTGACGTTCCCGGCGCCTTCCCAGATCGAGTTCAGCGGCGCCTCCCGATACAGCCGTGGCATCCCGGACTCCTCGACGTACCCGTTGCCGCCCAGGCACTCCAGGGTCTCGGCGGTAACCGCCGGGCCGCGCTTGCAGACCCAGTACTTGCCGACCGCGACGCCGAGCCGGAGCAGATCGTCCTCACCCGTGTCCACCGCGGCGGCCAGCCGCATCGCGAGCGTCGTGGCGGCCGCAGACTCCAGCGCGAGGTCAGCCAGCACGTTGGTCATCAGCGGCTGGTCGACCAGCGCGGCGCCGAACGCGTGCCGGTACCGCGCGTGATGGACGGCCTGCACCAGCGCCTGGCGCATCAGCGCGGCCGAGCCGAGCACGCAGTCCAGCCGGGTGGCCGCCACCATCGCGATGATGGTCGCGACGCCGCGCCCCTCCGCGCCGACCCGCACCGCGTAGGTCGAGTCGAACTCCACCTCTGCGGACGCGTTCGAGCGGTTGCCGAGCTTGTCCTTCAGCCGCTGTATCAGGAACGTGTTCCTGGTCCCGTCGGGGCGTACCCGCGGCAGCAGGAAGCAGGTCAGCCCGCCCGGCGCCTGGGCGAGCACGAGGAACGCGTCGCACATCGGTGCCGAGCAGAACCACTTGTGCCCGGTCAGCAGATAGCTTCCGTCGCCCGCGGGCACCGCCCTGGTGGTGTTCGCGCGGACGTCCGAGCCGCCCTGCTTCTCCGTCATCCCCATCCCGACCAGAGCGGCCCCCTTGGCCGCCGCGGTCCGGTCCAGGCCCGGCCGGTAGTCGCGGGCGGCAAGCAGCGGCTCCCACTCCGCTGCCAGTGCCGGCTCGGCTCGCAACGCCGGCACCGCCGCATAGGTCATCGAGATCGGGCAGCCGTGCCCAGCCTCTACCTGGCTCCAGAGGTAGAACCTGGCTGCCCGGAGCAGATGCGCGCCGCTGCCGTAGGCGTGCAGGCCATGTCCTACCGATACCTCCATCAGCCGGTGCCAGGACGAGTGGAAGTCGACCTCGTCGATCCGGTGGCCATAGCGATCATGCGAGCGCAGCACCGGGGGATAGGCGTTGGCGTCGGCCGCCCATTGCTGCGCCTCGGCCGAACCGGCCAGCCGGCCGAAGTCGGCGAGGTCCGCGACCGCGTCCTCCGGCCCGGCTCGCGTGATCGACTCAACCAGACAGTGATCGGCCGCGAACGCGTCATAGCCGGCGAGTGGGGGTGTCTGGTTGAACACTTGGTGAGTTTCCGACCTCATGCCCGCTACGGTAGGGCGCTATGCCGGTAAGGATCGAGCCCGTAATACCCATCCAGGGCAGCGGTATCCCGATCGTGCCCGCACTCTCGACGCTGGCTCCACCACCTGCGGAGATTGCCGACGAACCGGCGACAGCGGCCGTTGCGGACACCAGTACCCGAGCCGTTTCGGCGGCCCCGCCAACCGGGACCCGGTTGTTGCGCCGGATGGTCGGCGGCACCGTGGGCGCCTGTTTCCGGTACCGGGTCACCGGCCTGGCCGCGGAGGCGGCCTTCTTTGCGCTCGTCTCGCTGCCGCCGCTGCTGCTCGGCCTGGTCGGCACGCTGGGCTACCTCGCCGATGCGGCCGGATCGGACACCGTCGCCGATATCCACCGCGCGATCACCGAGGGCGCCTCAGTCGTGTTGTCCGACCTCAGCGTCCAGGAGGTCGTCACTCCGACGCTGGACACCGTCCTGGCCAGCGGGCGGCCGGACATCACCGTGCTCGGTGCGCTGATCGCGCTCTGGGCCGGTTCGCGCGCGCTGAACGTCTACGTGGACACCATCACGATCATGTACGGCCTGGGCGGCGAGCGCGGCATCGTCCGCACCCGCGCACTCTCGTTCGGCCTGTACCTGGTCGGCCTGGTGATCGGCGCGGTGCTGCTGCCACTGGTGATCGCCGGCCCGAGCCTGGTGGGCCGAGTCGTGCCGGCCACCGCCGACACCACCCACCTGCTCTACTGGCCAGTCGTCTCGCTGCTGTCGGTGGCGTTCCTCACCTCGCTCTACCACCTGAGCGTGCCGGTCCGGACCAGATGGCGCCGCGAGCTGCCGGGCGCGATCGTGGCGCTGGTGATCTGGGTGCTCGGCAGCTACCTGCTCCGGCTCTATCTGGAGATCACGGTCGAGGGTCCATCCGCGTACGGCTCGCTGGCCGCCCCGGTGGCGCTGTTGTTCTGGCTGTACGTGACCGCGCTCGCGGTACTGATCGGGGCCGCCCTGAACGCCCAGATCGACCGGGTCTGGCCGACCGCCGAAACCGCTCGGGCGCGCGCCTCGCACACCGGCTGAGCGGTCCGCGCGGAATTCATGCGCGGCCGGTAAAGATCATTTGGTACCATCGATCGACTTCGCACCTGTCGACGGAAGGAGGAGAGCCCGATGACTGTCGTTGTCGTGCCCGTTTTCCGGTCCTCCTCCGTCGGGTGCCGCGCCGAGCGCTAACGGCCAACCGGCCGGCTCGGCCGCCGCACCCAGCTCCCGAAGGGTGCTTTCAAGCCTTGTCTTCGTACGATCTCGCGTCCCTGGGATGGGACGAGTCTTTCAGCTCCGCGTTCGCGGCACACCAGGACGACCCGGCCATGTCTGCAGGACGGGTCAACCGGGTGGACCGCGGCCGGGTTGATGTGTTGACCGAGCGCGGTCTCGAGCACGCGGTGCTCTCGCCGCTGTTGCTGGCGGCGGCCGTCGACGACCCCACCGGGGCCCCATGCACCGGTGACTGGCTGGCGATCCGGCATTGGCCGGACGGCCGGATCAGTGCCGAGGCCGTGCTACCCCGCAGGACCGTGTTCCTGCGCGCCGGCGTGACGCCGCGGGTGTCGAAAGGGCAGGTACTGGCCGCCAACATCGACACGGTGTTCGTGACCGAGGGCCTGCAGCCGGAGCCCGACCTTGGCCGGATCGAGCGGCTGCTGGCTCTGGCCTGGCAGAACGGAGCCGAGCCGGTGGTCGTGCTGACCAAGTCCGACCTGGCCGCCGATGCCGATCTGCTGGTCAGCGATGTGGCAGCGGCGGCGCCTGGGGCGCCGGTGCATGCGGTCTCGGCGGTGACCGGGGCCGGCATGGGTGCGCTGGCCGGCTACGTTGCGCCCGGTCGCACTGTGGCACTGCTGGGTCCGTCCGGAGCCGGCAAGTCCACGTTGACCAACGCGCTAGCCACGATCGAGGTAATGGCGACCAGGGCGCCGCGCGCCGACCACAAGGGCCGGCACACCACGGTCCATCGCGAGTTGGTCCTGCTGCCCGGTGGGGGCATGGTGATCGACACCCCCGGGCTACGCACGATCGGACTGTGGGATGCCGATGAGGGAGTCGATCGGGTGTTCACCGACATCGACACGCTGGCCGCGGAATGCCGGTTCTCCGACTGCGAACACGGCTCGGAGCCGGGCTGCGCGGTCCGGGCCGCGATCGACGCCGGACTGCTTCCGGAGCGCCGGCTGAGCTCGTACCACAAGCTGCAGCGGGAGATGATCTGGATCGCGTCGCGTACCGATGCCCGGCTGCGGGCCGAGCGGGCGGCGCACTGGAAGCGGATCTCCAAGGAGAATCGGCGTAACGGCCGGATCAAGCCCTAAGGGCGGCTACGGCACCGAGCGGTCTTCCATCTCCCAGGCATGGTCGAGCGCGTGCCAGGCGATCCGGCGGGCGGCGTAGCGGGGCGGCCAGCTCTTGCGCTCGCTGTACGGCTTGCCGTCCCACGGCCGGCCGAGCACATCGGCAACCGCGTGTCGCAACTCGGCCACCGCGGCGGCCTCGCCGGGCTCGGGCACCCGGGGCTTGAGGCCGAGGTATCGCGCGTACCCGGCCTCGGCTCCTAGCACGTGCCCGATCATCTTGGTGCGGTCCCGGCCGCCGCCGCGTGGACCCTTGCGCAGCTCCTCGGGCGCGCTGGCGGCCACCTGGTCGAACTCGGTCCACGCCGCCCGGACGAGCGCGACCAGCCGCGCCGCCTCGGACGCCGCCACCGGTGCCT
>DATAFN010000148.1:0-8884 GCA_036257435.1 Actinomycetes bacterium | reverse complement strand
GGCCTACTGGCCATGTACTGCTGCGGCCCGACCGTGTACCGCGACGCGCACGTCGGAAACCTGCGCACGTTTCTGCTTGGCGACCTGGTTACTCGAGTCGCCGCCACCGAGGGCCTGTCCGTACAAACCGTCCAGAACATCACCGACGTCGGCCACATGGTCCAGGACGCCGACATCGATCCGACCGGCGAGGACAAGGTGCTCGCGCAGGCCCGGCGGGAGGGCCGCAGCGCGCTGGACATCGCCCGGCACTACGAGGCGGGATTCCACCGGGATCTCGACCGGCTGGGGATCCGCCCGGCGATGGCCTACCCGAGAGCCTCCGACTCGATCGGGCTCATGCACGAGCTGATCGAGGTGCTGATGGCCGCCGGGCACGCGTACGTCGGGACCACCGGCACCGTGTTCTTCGACGCACGGTCGTTCCCCGACTACGGCGCGATCTCCGGTAACCGGTTGGACTCGCTCAAGCCCGGCCACCGGTTCGAGCATGAGATCGACGCCGGCAAGCGGTTCCACGCCGACTGGGCGCTGTGGAAGTTCGCCGATCCGGCGCGCCGCGAGATGGTGTGGGACTCGCCCTGGGGACCGGGCTTCCCCGGCTGGCACATCGAGTGCTCGGCGATGTCCATCCACTACCTGGACCGCTTCGTCGACGTGCACGTCGGCGGCATCGACCTGCGCTTCCCGCACCACGAGAACGAACGGGCCCAGTCCGATGCGGCGACCGGGCAGCAGGTGGTGCGGCACTGGGTGCACGGCGAGCACCTGCTGTTCGAGGGCCGCAAGATGGCCAAGTCGACCGGCAACGTCATCCTGCTCGACGACATCGTCGGCGTCGGGCACGATCCGCTCGCGCTGCGGCTGGCGTTCCTCGAGCACCGCTATCGCGCGCAGCTGAACTTGACCTGGGCGACCATCGGCGCCGCTGACCGCACGCTGACCCGCTGGCGGACCGCGGTGGCGGGCTGGGCCGAGTCGCCGAGCCGGCCGGTGCCGGCGGCGCTGCGCGCCGAGGTCGCCGAGCGCTTCGCGGACGACCTGGACACCGCCGGCGCGCTCCGGCTACTCCGCCAGGTGGAGAAGGACACCGCGATCGAACCAGGCGCGAAGTTCGAGCTGTTCGCCGCGGCCGACCACGTCCTCGGCCTGGATCTGGCCAGGGACGTCGGAAAGGGCGGTGCCGCGACCCACCTGCCGGCCGGAGCAGCCGACCTGCTCGACCGGCGGACGGCGGCCCGCGCGGCCAAGGACTGGACCAGCGCCGATCGGCTACGCGAAGAGCTGGCCAAGCTCGGCGTGACCGTCGTCGACACCCCGCAGGGCCAGCAGGTGGTCGGCTAGCGGACCAGCAGGTGGTCGGCTGGAGTGCCGGCAGCTTGGTCGGCTAGGCCCTACGGCTGGATCTCAACCTCACAGGTGATCTTGGTCGCCGGCACGTAGTGGGTGTGGAACTTCTCCCGCTTGATCTCGGTGCCGTTCTGCTTGAAGACGCGCCATACGTCGATGTCGAAGCCGCGCATCCCGTCCTGCGGCACGCACTCGTGCTTCTTCTCGGTCTTGTACGGCTTGACGTTGTACTCCGAGCCCTCGACCCGGGAGATGTCGTAGACATCGGTGCCCCAGAACGTGACGGTCACCGAGGTGTCGGTCGAGGTCGCTGTGATGAACACCCCGTGCCCGGAGTCGTTGCGGAACCGCAGGTCCTTCGCGCCCCAGAACACCGTCGCCTCGGTGCCCTTCGGGTAGCGCGGGATCCAGAAGCTGTGCGGATGGTGCTCCAGATCCTGCAGCCCGGCATAGAACACCGCGTTGAACGTGGTAGTAGCGACCGCCGACACCCCGCCACCGAGGTCCTTGTCGAAGTTACCGCTGCCGCCGATGATGATGCCGGCGACGAACCCGCGCTCCTCGGTGCGCTCGCCGATCGTCTGGTTCAGGCTGAACTCCTCGCCGGGCAGCACCAGCGTGCCGTCGAGGTAGCGGGAGGCCTGGCCGATATTGTGTGCGCGATAGGCGGCGTACGGGAAGTTCGTCGTCCAGCTGGAAACCTTCTCGACCACGCCGAGCGCGCGGGCCTCACTGGTGGTGAGGTCCGGCGCAGTGGTACGCAGCGCGACCTCGGCCACCCGGTCCGTACCGGTCTTGGTCAGCGCCGCGGTCACCGCGGCCGCGAGCTCGGCTGGATCGACCTCCCGGCCTGGCACCCCTGGGACCACCCGGGGCCGGCCGCGGACGATCCGGAACGTGGCGTCCTCGGCCGGGTCCTCGTAGCGGCCCAGTCGCGAGTCCAGCCCCCGGTACAGCGAGTTGGGCGCCACGACGAGCTGCAGCTTGCCGTCGTTCGGATGCATCGACAGGTACCTGGCGAGCGTGACTGGGCCGACCTGGACCTGGTGCCCGTCGACCGAGACCGTGACCGGCGCAGACACCGCAGGCTTCGCCAGCTCATCCATGGCCCGGGCGACCTCGGCCTCGCCAATGGTGGGCTTGCTCACCCCGACCACAGCGGCCAAGCTGTCGGCGCCGCGGCCGTACGCGGCCTCGATCCGGGCCTTGGTGGCGGCCTGGTCGACGGCGGAGCCGTCGCGCGCTGCCACCGGAATGGCCTGGCCATCCTCGAACCTGATCGAGCCTTCCCGCGGCTTTGCGTCGGTCTCCTTCGCTATCGCCTGCACGGCCGGCGCCAGCACGGCGTCGTTGACGTCCACCACCGGGTCGACCGGATGCTCTCCGAGCATGCCGCTGATCAGCGCAACCGGATTGACACCGACCCGGCCGGCAGCCTCGACCGTGGCCCGGTAGTCGATGCTCAGCCCGACCTTGGCCGGATCGAGCTGGAACTCCTCATCGCCGGCGGTGACCGTCAGCGTCTCGGCGAGCCGGCCCGGCACCTCCTCGCGCAATCGCTGCTCGGCCTGGCTGGCCGACATGCCGCCGATATCGATGCCGAGCACGCGGGTGTCGTTGGGGACGCCGTTGCCGGCGCCCATCAGAGCGATCAAATACGCGAGGACCAACGTGCCGAAACCGCCACCGAGGAGCAGCAACGTCAGCCGCCGGCGTGGGTTGGGCGGCGCCGGCGGTGCGGGAGGCTCACTGTGGACGGTCAGCGAGACCTCTGAGACATCGGCTTGCGTCACTGATCAACTTCCGGTTGGACAGCAGGATGGCGATCACGCTGGCGCGAACGAGCCAGACGCCATGGTATGGGACGCTGCCGACGCTGGTTATGTTCCAACCGTTTCGTGACCTGGGCCGCTGGGCGATTCGCGGGTCACCGGCACAGTGTCCGCCGACTCGGCAGGAGGTATCTGCGCCCTGGCGCCGGGGCGACGCCGGCCGGGGTACATCGTGGCGAGCACGGCGAGCGCCGCGCCGAGCAGGAGATAACCGTACGACTCGAGGTCGCCGCTGAGCACAAGGTCACCCTCGGGCCGCTTGATCGTGAACGGGAACACGCCGAGCAGCCAGGCCAGCGCCGGCAGCAACACCCCAATCGGGCGATGGTCCAGCCAGGCACCGGCGAAGAACACCAATCCGGTGGCTGCCAGCGTGCCGACCAGGCCGATCGGCACCGAGATCCGGCCGACCTGGATGGTCACCGCCTGGACGAAGCTCCCGGCGACGCCGACTACGAATCCGGCCACGACCAGGCTCGAGTACGCCAGTACGATTGCGGCTCGCCCGATCACGCCGGCCAGCGTAACCGGGCGATCGGCACCGCCTAGACCCCGGCGAACAGGTCGGTCTCCCGGCCGTCCGGCCCGGTCCCGCGGTCCGGATCGCCCTGCACGAGCTGGTAGTACTCCACCGCCCAGATCGGCGCACCGGCATTGTTCGACAGCGCGAAGAACGGGCCGTCCACGGTGATCTGAGTGGCGTGCGACCGCATCGCGGCCATCTTCGCATCGACGAACGAGGCGGCATCGATCTCGGTCGTCACCAACCGGTCCGGCGTCGCGAATGGGAGATCGCCGTCCGGATTGACCCCCTCGAAGGTAGTCGTGTCGCCGGCGGCGCGCAGCCGGCGCAGACCGTCCCGGACGACCGACTCGGGCAGCGCGTTCCAGTACACCTTCGCGATCTGCCAGGGCGGGCCCAGCTTGGGCCGGTAGCCGACCTGGCCGGCTTGCTCGGCCGCTCGCATCGCCACTCGGTGCGCCTGGATGTGATCCGGGTGACCGTACCCGCCGTTCTCGTCGTAGGTCACCAGCACCTGGGGCCGAACTTCCCTGATCATCGCCACCAGATGCGCGGCCGCCTCGTCGATGTCGGCCATCCAGAAGCAGTCGGGTCGCTCGTTCGACGGCAGGCCCATCATCCCCGAGTCCCGGTACCGCCCGGCTCCGCCGAGCAGCCGGTAGTCGTTGATCCCGAGCACGCGCATCGCCGCGGCCAGTTCGGTGTTGCGGTGCGCGCCGAGCCGATCCTCCCGATCCGGGGCCAGGTGCGCCAGCTCCGGCACCAGAACCTCGCCCTCCTCGCCGAGCGTGCAGGTCACGAGCGTGACGTGGGCGCCCAGAGCGGCGTAATACGCCATCGTCGCCCCGTTGTTGATCGTTTCGTCGTCCGGATGTGCGTGGACGAGCAGCATCCGCCGGCCCGCGTCGATCATGTCGGGCAGCATACGACGGGCCGCCGGTGGGATCCCGGCATACCGGCCTGGTTGGATAGCTGTCCATGACTGACGTGCAGAGTTTCCCCAGGCAGTCGGCTCGCACCCAGCGGTTCACGCTCGGCACGCCGCGGTCCTACACGATCGCACCGGACCGTAGCCGGGTCGCCTTCCTGCGCTCGAAGACCGGCACCGACCGGGTGAACTGCCTCTGGGTGCTTGACCTTCCGGCCGGCGGGGAGGCCCAGGAGCGGCTGGCCGCCGATCCGGTGGCGCTGCTGCATGGCGGCGCGGAGCAGCTGTCCGCCACCGAGCGAGCCCGGCGGGAGCGCGCCAGGCAGGGCGGCGCGGGTCTGGTGGACTACAGCACCGACGAAGCGGTCACGCACGCCGCCTACGCGTTGTCGAGCCGGCTGTTCCACACGGACCTGCAGTCGGGTGAGTCTGCCGAGCTGCCCGCCCAGGTCCCCGTGCTCGACCCGCGGCTGGACCCGACCGGAGCGAGGATCGCGTACGTCAATGACGGCACGCTCCGGCTGATCGAGATCGACGGGTCCGGCGACCGGACTCTGGCCGAGCCGGATGGCCCGGACGTGACCTGGGGCCTGGCCGAATTCGTCGCCGGCGAGGAGATGGGCCGGCACCGCGGCTACTGGTGGTCCGCGGACGGCGAGCAGCTACTGGTGGCGCGGGTGGATAACGCACCGGTACGGCGCTGGTACATCGCCGACCCGGAGCACCCGGAGCGGCCGCCGGCCGAGCAGGCCTACCCGGCGGCCGGGACTCCGAACGCCGCGGTGACCGCGGCGCTCATCGGCGTCGACGGCGCTCGCATCGAGATCCGCTGGGACACCGGCGCGTTCCCGTACCTGGCAGCGGCGCACTGGTCCGCCGGCGGACCGCCACTGCTGCTGGTGCAGTCCAGGGATCAGCGGCAAGCCCAGGTGCTCAGCGTCGACCCGGGCAGCGGGCTGACCCGGGTGGAGCGATCCGACGCCGACCCGTGCTGGCTCGACCTGGTCCCCGGCGTCCCGTGCTGGGCCCCCGACGGCCGCCTGGTCCACACCGAGATTGCCGGTGACGAGACCCGGCTGGTGGTCGGCGATACTCCGGTAACCGAGGGGCTGCAGGTTCGGGCGGTGCTCAGCGTCGACGAGGACGGCGCGCTGATCCGCACCTCGGCCGACGACCCGACTCAGGTCGACGTCTACCTGGCGCCGCTGCCGCCGATCGGGGGCGATGGCCAGGACGCCGGCGGCGCCGGCAAACCGGCCGCAATCCGGCTCTCGGAACGACCGGGGGTGCACGCAGCGGTCCGCTCGGCTGCGCTCACCGTACTGACCAGCATGAGCATGGAGGAGTTCGGGCCGAGCACCCGGTTGCTCGACGCCGACGGCACCGAACTGGCCGAGATCGCCTCGCTGGCCGAGACCCCGGTGCTCACCCCGTCGGCACGGTTGCACGTGGTCGGAGAGCGCGCTCTTCGCGCCGCAGTCCTGTTCCCGACCGGCTGGACGCCCGGCGCCGGCAAGCTCCCGGTCCTGATGGACCCGTACGGCGGTCCCCAGGCGCAGCGGGTGCTGAGCGCGCGAAACGCCTATCTGGAGCCGCAGTGGCTGGCCGATCAGGGGTTCGCGGTGGTCATCGTGGACGGTCGCGGCACTCCCGGCCGCGGCCCGGCGTGGGACCGGGCGGTGTTTCGCAACTTCGCCGATCCCGTGCTCGAGGATCAGGTGGATGCGTTGCACGCGCTGGCCGCCGAATACCCGGACCTCGACCTCGAGCGGGTGGCGATCCGGGGCTGGTCGTTCGGCGGCTACCTGTCCGCGCTGGCCGTGCTGCGCCGGCCGGATGTGTTCCGGGTCGCGGTTGCCGGCGCTCCGGTGACCGAGTGGCGCTTGTACGACACCCACTACACCGAGCGCTACCTCGGCCATCCCGGCACCGACGGGGCGGCCTACGACCACTCCTCGATCGTCGCGGACGCCCCCCGCCTCAGCCGAGCACTGATGATCATCCATGGCCTGGCCGACGACAACGTCGTGGCGGCCCACTCCCTACGTCTGTCGTCGGCGCTGCTCGCCGCCGGCAAGCCGCACACCATGCTGCCGCTGTCCGGGGTAACCCACATGACGCCTCAGGAGGTGGTGGCGGAGAACCTGATGCTGCTGCAGGTGGAGTTCCTGCGCTCGGCACTGGCCTGACCGTGCGCTACTGGCCGTCGCTGACCCCGACGTTGACCCAGTCGTAGATACCGACGAAATCGGTCATGTACACGTTGGTCATTCGCGGGCTGCGCCAGTACGCCTTGGCCGTGTACAGCATCGGGAGGTAGACGACCTGATCCATCACCGCGTCGTCGGTCTGCCGGCCGACTGAGGCCCATCGGTCGGGTGCAACGGTCAGCGACTTGTCGATCAGCCGGTTGATCGACTGGCTGTCCAACTCGGCGATGTTCGGGTTCGCGATCGGCCGGATCGAGTCGCCGTGCGCGATCTCCCGCCAGAACAGCGCGGTGGTGGGCAGCTGGGTGCTGCGGCCGGCACTGGCCAGACCGAGCCGGTCGCGCCGAACCGTGGCCGGCGATCCGACGATGGTGGTGTAGTAGCTGCCCGGATCGCCCTTCCGCAGGCTCACCTTGATGCCGACCCGAGCCAGCGAGTCCCGCACCGCCCGAGCCCGAGCCGGCTCCGGGTCCTGGTCCAGATACGACATCGTGACCGCGAAGCCCTTCGGCTTCCCGCACTCCGCGAGTTCGTCCCTGGCCCGGCCCAGATCGCCGGTGAAGTCCGCACCGTTCGGCAGCGGATTCGTGCCAGGGTCGTAGCCGGGCAGCCCGGGCGGAGTCAACGTGCCGGCGGGTATCCCGGCCGCGGCACCGCCAGACGCGGTCAGGTAGCTCTGCTTGTCCACCGCGTACGCGATCGCTCGCCGGCAGTGCACGTTGTCCAGCGGCGCGACCGACCTGGACAGTACGAGGTAGCGGACACCGCCGTCCAGCGGGTTGTCGACCTGCTTGCGCAGTTCCACGTCGTCGAGCGCCTCGGCCTGGAACGCCGGCTGCAGGCTGCTGTCCGCCCTGGCGTCCAGTCCCCCGGCCAGCAGCAGCTCATCGTTCTGGTCGAGATCCGGGATGATCTCGACCACGATCCGGTCCAGCAGCGGGCGCCGGATCGGGTCGGTGGCCGGGTCCCATTTCGGGTTCCGCTCGAACGTGATCTGCTGCTTCGGCCGGTAACCGGCGATTCGGAACGGCCCGGTGGCGAGCTTGCGGTTCTGGTACGCGGCAGTGGTGTCCTTGCTCGGCGGCACCGGGGCCGTGCTGGACAGCGCCATCAGGTAGTCGAACGGGGCATACGGCGCCCGGAGCTTGAACACGACCGTCCGGTCGTCCGGAGTCTCGATCGAGGCCAGGTGGCCGGTCTGCGGGCCGCGGTAGCTGGGCAGGCGGCGCTCGTCGCACTCGGCGAGCAGGCAGCGCAGGTAGACCGTCTGGTCGGCGACCAGCACACCCGGAGCGTACAGGCGCTCGATCGCGTGCTTGATGTCCCGGCTGGTGACCGGCTTGCCGTCCTCGTAGCTGACGCCGTCGCGCAACGTGTAGGTGAACCTGGTGAAATCACGGTTCGGCTTGCCCGGCGTGCTGGCCAGATCTGGGACCACGGTCGAGGCCTGCAGCGGGTCGGGTGCGAAGCCCATCAACGTGCGCGCGTAGAGCCGCTGCAGGTCGTTGACCCAGGCGTAGTAGGTCCGGGCCGGCTCCCACGAGTTGGCGTCGGCGAACGCGCCCAGCCGCAGCGTTCCCCCGGCCTGCGTCGACGGGTTGACGACGCGCGTGGTCGCCGCATTGAACTCGGGGCCCGGGTCGCCGGAGGTCCGCGGCGGCGCGGACGAGGAGCCGTTCGACGTCCCGAGGTTGGCGGTCGTGCCGCCGCCGGTGCACGCGCTCAGGGCTAACGCCGCGATCGCGGCCACCGCGATCCGGCTCGCTCGCTGAGCCCTGCTCGACATCGGACGCACGCCACCCCTTCCAGTGCAGGTGGTGCCCGGAACCCGGGCGAGTGGAAACACACGCCGCGATTCTGGTGGTGGTGGCCGGCGGGCGGGCGGCTGGTGGGTTGGGGGTGGCCGGTTGAGGGGTGGTGGGGTTAGACGAGTTTCTTTTCTTCGGGGAAGTGGCAGGCCACCAGATGCCCGGGGGCCTGGGGGTCCAGCGGTGGGATCTCCTCCCGGCACACATCCGGGTGGCCCAACGCCTTGGCCTTC
>DATAFN010000105.1:0-1751 GCA_036257435.1 Actinomycetes bacterium | reverse complement strand
GCGCTCATCGAGTCCACCAAGGATCAGGTCGGCCCGTACGGCTGGGGCGGGCGGCTCTTCACGCTCGCGGAGGGCCGCGAGGCGGCCGGCGACATGGCCGCCGGTGCACCGGCGGTACCCGGTGTCGCGCCCGGAGTGCCCGGCGGGGCCGAAGCGCGGGCCGTGGGCTCACCCGGCGCGGCGCCCGGCTACTCCGGCACCAACGTGCACGAGGCGGGCGTCGACGAGCCCGATCTGGTCAAGACCGACGGGCGCCGCCTGCTGACCGTCACCGATGGCGTGTTGCGCGTGACCGACGTAGCCACGCGGCGCCTGGTCGGAGAGCTGCGACTGGCCTCCCAGAGCTGGCCGGACCAGATCCTGCTGCACGGCGACCACGCGCTGCTGATCGCGCGCGGCTCCAGGTACGCGCTCGACGATGTGGCGATGGATCTCAGCATGCCCGCGCCGATGACCCGGATGCCGGTCGGCACCGAACTCGCCCTGGTGGACGTGTCCGGCACGCCGCGGGTGCTCAGCACGATTCAGCTCGAGGGCGACTACGTCGACGCGCGCCAGGTCGGTTCGGTTGCCCGGGTGGTGTTGCGCTCCTACCCGCAGCTGCCATTCACCCAGCCGGACGCGGCCGGCACGGAGCGCAAGGCGACCGCTGCGAACCGCCGGATCCTGCAGCATTCCGACCTCGCGGATTGGTTGCCGGACTACCAGCAGACCACCGCGGGCCTGACGAGGTCGGGCGAGCTGGTGGGCTGCGACGCCGTGCATCATGTCCGGGGCACACCGGCGACCAGCATGCTCACCGTCACCAGCCTCGACCTGGCCGGCGATGTCCAGCTCAGCAGCGCGGACTCGGTCAGCGTGGCGACCGGCGGGGAGACCGTCTACGGCACCGCGACCAGCCTCTATGTGGCGGAGAGCCCGTTCGGTTGGGCGGTGCCGCTGGCCGCGGCCGAGGACCTGGCCGGCAGCTCGATCGCCCGTTCCGATCCGCAGCAGACCCGGATCCACAAGTTCGACATCAGCGGCGCCGGGCGGCCGCGCTACGTAGCGTCCGGGTCGGTGGCCGGGTTCCTGCTCAACCAGTACTCGATGTCGGAGTACGACCAGGCGCTTCGCGTCGCCACCACGCTCGAGCCGGTCGGCGGCCAGTGCTGCGTGGAGCGCGAGCCGACGACCCACAGCGCGGTCACCGTGCTGGCCCAGGACGGGGACCGGCTGGTGCCCATCGGCGCGGTGGACGGGCTCGGCAAGGGTGAGCAGATCTACTCGGTGCGGTTCGTCGGGCCGGTCGGCTACGTGGTCACATTCCGCCAGACCGATCCGCTCTACACAATCGACCTATCCGATCCGCGGCGGCCCCGGGTGGCCGGCGAGCTGAAGATCAACGGCTACTCCGCCTACCTGCATCCGGCCGGCGACGGCAGGCTGATCGGGGTCGGTCAGGACGCCACCGCGGACGGCCAGGTGCGCGGCACCCAGGTGTCGCTGTTCGACGTGAGCGACCCGGCCGCACCGCGCCGGCTGGCGAGCTACCAGCTGACCGGCGCCTCGTCGGAGGCCGAGTTCGACCCGCACGCGTTCCTGTACTGGCCGGCCGACCAGACCATCGTGGTGCCCGTTCAGGGCCCGTACCCCAACCAGGTGACCCCGGACGACAGGTACATCGCGGCCGGCCAGGCGCTGGTACTGCGGGTCAACGGCAGCGAAATCGACGAGGTCGGCATGCTCACCCATCAGGCCAACCGGGTCGA
>DATAFN010000099.1:0-3091 GCA_036257435.1 Actinomycetes bacterium | reverse complement strand
GAGGACGAGGCCGACCTGCACCGTGAGCAGCGTGGTGAGCAACCCGCCCATGCCAGGCATCCGGCCGGTGCTGACCCAGCCCGGCCGGTCCCGCATGACGTCGACGATGCCGAGCACCAGCGCGATGCCGGCGACGGCCGGCGGGATGACCGCGATGTCCTCGACCAGACCGGACCTGGTCCGGGCGAGGAAGCGCGGGAGGACCACCATGAGCGCGGCTCCGGCCGCGGCGGCTGCGGCCATGGTGAGCACGAACCGGCCCAGGTACATCGCGCCGGAGTCGGACAGGTCCCGATCGAACGTGTAAGCGGGCCAGACCATCAGCGCGGTCACCACCGCCGCGCCGGCCGTCAGGTGGGCCAGCCCGGCGCGGCGCAACGGCTGTTCGCCGCGCCAGAAGTTCGGGTCAGCCAGCGGAGCGCGGTTGGTGCCCGACGGGAGGTCCGGTGGCTGCTGCGCCTCGTAGCGGACCCAGGTCTTGTGCGCGAGGTAGCCGAGCACCGCGAGTACAAGCAGCGGGACCAGCACGGCCACCGCGAGCCGGCGCCCCGGCTGCTCCCAGAAGGCACCCTCAGTGGTGAACGGCCGCAGCCACGACCTGGCCGCTCCGCACTCCCGTCCCTCGCCGGCGCACTGCCAGGCGACCAGATCCAGCGCGACCCCACCCGCGCCGAGCACCAGCTCGATGGTCAGCGACAGCGCGAGCAGCCTGATCGAGGCTTCCCAGGTCCGGCTGAGCAAGCGCATGCCGGTCCGAGCGGACCTGGTGACCTCTCGTGGTCGCATCCAGAATGCGGTGTTGACCAGCGTGAACGGCAGCAGCAGCAACCAGAACGCACGCGCGGCGGCGCCCGCGGTGAGGTTGCCCCAGGAATATGCCTCGACCGGCGGACCGGGCGGCGGGGTGATCCCGTCCGGATAGGCCCGCCGGTAGAAACCGACCAGCTTGCTGCCGGCGACCATCCGCACGTGCGGAGTGCTCAGCGTGCTCTCCGGCGACGAGCCGAGCACGCCATGGATGCGAAGCTCGAGGTCGCGCTCGCGGCGGATCGCCATCGTTCCCCCAGCCTGGTCCCCGGTCGCCGACCGCGCCCGGATCCGTACCATACGCCGCAAGATCGCTTGGCGGCAGGAAAAACACCACGTCCGGTGAGTATGATCTTTCCGACTGGGGTGAGGAGCGGCGATGTCGCGTGGTGGGGTGCTGCTAACGTCGGCCCTGGTGATCTCGTTATCCGCCGGCTGCGGTGGTGATTCGGGCGCGGATACCACGGCCAGCCCACCGACTACCGCGCAGTCCGCAAGCACTCCGCAACCGACGCTGACCGAGTCGCCGGCGGCCTCCTCCGTGCCGGACGCATGCACGCTGATCTCGTCGGCCGAGCTGAGCGACCTGCTCGGCAGCGAACAGGGCAGGGGCACCACCCGGTCGGTGACCGCGGACCGCAGTGTGTGCTTCTTCGATTCCGGAACGATCACCGCGGTCGAGATCGCGGATAACTACGAGGCATCCCGGGCCATCATCGAGGACGATCCCAGCCGCACGGTCACCGATGTCAGCGGCGTCGGCCAGGAAGCGTTCTTCGACGACCTCGGCGGGGTGGCGCAGCTGGTGGCCAGAGGCGAGCAGTACCTCGTCGCGGTGACGTTCGTGTACGACTCACCGGAGTCCGGGATCGAGACCGGCAAACAGATCGCGGCGAAGATGCTCACCGCCGCCGAAGGCTAGTCAGCGGGGAGGTCCGCGACGCCGGGCGGCAGGAACCGGTGGCCGGTGACCCTCGCCGAGATCCCGGTGCGGTCCAGGTATGGGGTGATCCCGCCCAGGTGGAACGGCCAGCCCGCGCCCAGCAGCAGGCACAGGTCGACGTCCTGCGGCTCGGCTACCACGCCGTCGTCCAGCATGAGCTGGATCTCCTGGGCCAGTGCGGTCAGCGCCCGCTGCCGTACCTCGTCCCCGGTCAGCGCCGTCGCACCGGTCTGGAACAGCTCGGCCAGGTCCGGGTCGACGACCGGCTTGCCCTCCGGCCAGATGTAGATGCCGGGCTTTCCGGCGGCCACCAGCCGCCGCAGGTTCTCCGACACGCTGAACCGGTCGGGAAACGCCTCGTGCATGACCTCCGCACTGTGCAGTGCGACGGCCGGGCCGACCAGCTGCAGCAGCACGAACGGCGTCATCGGCAGCCCGAGCGAAGCCAACGCCGAGTCGGCGACCTCGATCGGCGTGCCCTCGTCGGCGGCCTTGCTGACCTCGCCGAGGAATCGGGCCAGCAGCCGGTTCACCACGAACGCGGGCGCATCCTTGACCAGTACGCAGGACTTCTTCAGCGCCTTGCCGACGGCGAACGCGGTGGCCAGCGTCGCATCGTCGGTCTGCTCGCCGCGCACCACCTCGAGCAGCGGAAGCACCGCGACCGGATTGAAGAAGTGGAAACCGACCACCCGTTCCGGGTGCCGTAGCCCCTGCGCCATTTCGCTGACGGACAGCGAGGACGTGTTAGTGGCCAGCACGCACGTGGGTGCCACGACCGCCTCGACCTCCGCGAATACCTGCTGCTTGACCTTCATCTCCTCGAATACGGCCTCGATGACGAAGTCGGCGTCGGCAAACGCATCCTTGCTCGGCGATCCGGTGACCAGCCCGCGCAGCTTGCTTGCCTTGTCCGCGGAGATCCGGCCCTTGTTCTGCAGCTTGTCGATCTCGGCGTGCACGTACGCCACGCCCTTCTCCAGCCGGGCCGAGTCGACATCGGTGAGTACCACCGGCACCTCGAGCCGGCGTGCGAACAGCAGCCCGAGCTGGCTGGCCATCAATCCGGCGCCGACGATGCCCACCTTGCTCACCGGGCGGGCCAACTCCTGGGACGGCGCCCCGACCGGTCGGCGGGCGCGCTTCTGCACCAGGTCGAACGAGTACAGCGAGGCGCGAAGTTCGGCGGTCATGAGCAGGTCGGCCAGCGCATCGTCCTCGGCCGCGAAGCCCTCGTCCGGAGTCCGGTGCCGAGCGGCGTCCACGAGCTCGAGCGCCCGGTAGGGCGCCGGCGCGGCCCCGTGCAGCCGGCCGTCGACGATGGCCCGGCCACGCGCGACC
>DATAFN010000066.1:0-6717 GCA_036257435.1 Actinomycetes bacterium | reverse complement strand
CGCTGGTCTTCTCGGTGCCGGTACGCGGCCGGCTCGAGGGTGTCTGGGGGCATCTGAGCGTGTTCGACGTGCCACGGATTCGCCGGATGTGCCGCGCGGCAGGCCTGCACATCCAGCATGTGGAGACCGTCTTCGGCACCTGGGTGCTGGTGCTGGCCACCACCTCGGATGCGGTCGATCCGCGGTCGCTGCACGTGATTCGCCAGAAGCCGCCGAGCCCGGATCCGGCACGTCCGATCCAGGACTTCGTCGCAGCGGTCATCCGGGGAGCACGGGCGCTGCGGGCAGGCAGCGGTGCCAAGCTGGTGGCGCTGCACACGAGGGAGCGGTCCGCACACGTCAAAGTGGTCGGTTCGGCCAACCCGTTCCGGCCCCAGTACGGCGGGCTGAGCCTCGATCTCGACGGCGACCTCGCGATCCGCCTCGAGCTCGCCTTCGAGCGGGGTCGGAGCATCCGGAAGGTGTTCGTCGATCTGGTCGACGAGGCCGGCAACCCCGCCGCCCGCTGGGTCTGGCGGTGCGGTCTGCTGGGGAAGCCGCCCTCCAGGACCAAGAAGACCTTCGTGTTCGCGCCCGGCCGGCCGCCGCGCCGGTTCCGCCAGATCGGACCGATCCGGACCGGCGTGGCGACCACGGCGAACGTGGGCATCGAGGTGCTGCCCACCCGGACCGCCGGGTTTCGCCTGACCCGGGCGGCCTCGTTGCGCGACCGCCCGGCCTGACCGGAGCAGCGCTACTCGGCGTCCTCGAGCCGGAAGCCGACCTTCAACCCGACCTGGACGTGGTCGATCACGCCGTCGACCAGGTGCCCGCGGATTTCGGTGACCTCGAACCAGTCCATGTGTCGCAGGGTCTGCGCCGCCCGGCGCAGGCCGTTGCGGATCGCCTCGTCCACGCCTTCCGGGGAGGTGCCGACGATCTCGGTGACCCGGTATGTGCGGTTGGCCATCTGTACCTCCGTTGACCTCGCCTTGGTCTCGCTGAATCGGGCAGCACCCCTGGTGGCTACCGGCCTGGGTCAGCCGTACGGTGTAACCAAGGAGGACAGCATGCCGCGCAAGCAGCCCGAGCCGACGGTGTACCCCATCACCGGCGCTCGACGGTCGCTGTCCGACGATGTCGCGCACCGGCAGACCCGCTACGTGATCTCGATGGGGATCCGGACGGTCTGCTTCGTGCTTGCGGTCCTGGTGCCCGGCCCGATGCGCTGGGTGTTCCTGGCCGCTGCCTTCATCCTTCCGTACCTGTGCGTGGTGTACGCGAACGCGGGACGAGAGCGGCCGCCGCGCGCGCCCGACTTCACCCCCGGCCGGACCGAGCTACCCGCTGGTGGGCCGGCGATCGACCGCGGCACCGCGCCAACGATCGAGGACGGGTCCCCGCCATCAGCGTGACCTGCGTCACTCTTGACAGTTGTGGTAGGGACACGGATTGTGCTTGTGTCGGGACTCGGGTGTAATACTGCCTTGTGCGCTCCGTATCCCCCGTCGGAGCGACAGACGCGATGCCGGGCGGCTTCCCCCGTGGCTGCCCGGCATCGCCCATCTCCGGACCCGGTCGCTCGCTCGCGGAGCTGACCAGGCGCTAACCGCCGATCGCCGACATCGGGCGAGTCGGTTGCAGAAACCCCGGGTTGTCGATGCCGTGACCGGGTTTCTTGGTCCACATCGCCGCCTCCCACCGCCGGGCCAGCTCGTCGTCGCTGGCCCCGGCGCGCAGCGAGCCGCGCAGGTCGGACTCCTCGCGGGCGAACAGGCACGTGCGCACCTGACCGTCGGCGGTCAGCCGCACCCGGTCGCAGTTGCCGCAGAACGGCCGGGTCACCGAGGCGATCACGCCCACCCGGCCCGGTCCACCGTTGACCAGGAATGTCTCCGCGGGTGCGGTGCCCCGAACCTGCTCGCCCTCGGGGTCGAGGTCGAACTCGGTGCGCAGCGCGGCGAAGATCTCTTCTGCCGTGATCATGGTGTCCCGGCGCCAGCCGTGCTGGGCGTCCAGCGGCATCTGCTCGATGAAGCGGAGCTCGTAGCCGCGCTCCAGGCACCAGCGCAGTAGTGCGGGCGCCTCACCCTCGTTGATCCCACGCATGAGCACGGCGTTGACCTTGACCGGAGTCAGCCCGGCCGCGGCCGCGGCGGCCAGCCCGTCCATCACGTCGGCGAGCCGGTCCCGGCGCGCCAGCTCGATGAAGCGCGCGCGGTCCAGCGTGTCCAGGGACACATTTATCCGGTCGAGTCCGGCGGCCCGCAGCCCGGTCGCGATCCTGGCCAGCCCGATCCCGTTCGTCGTCAACGACACCTGCGGGCGTGGCCGGAGCGCAGTGACCTGCTCGACGATGCCGACCAGGCCCCTGCGGACCAGCGGCTCTCCGCCGGTGAACCGCACCTCGGTCACCCCGAGCCGCTCCACCGCGACCCGGACCAGGCGCACGATCTCCGCGTCGGTGAGCAGGCTCGGCGAGGGCAGCCAGTCCAGGCCCTCGGCCGGCATGCAGTACGCGCACCGGAGATTGCAGCGGTCCGTCAGCGACACCCGAAGATCGGTGGCGGTTCGGCCGTATGAGTCCACCAGCACCTAGCCGGCTCCCCTCTTTGCAGTCAGCCTAGGGTATGCCGGAGGGGTGATCCGACCCGCCAGTAGGTTGACCGGCTATGAACGCGGATCAGCTGCTCGAACTGGACCGGGCGCACGTGTGGCATCCGTACGCGCCGGCGCGCGGCGGAGTGCCGGTCTACCCGGTGCGCAGCGCCGCGGGAGTGCGGATCACGCTGGCCGACGGGCGATCGGTGATCGACGGCATGGCCTCCTGGTGGGCCGCGATCCATGGCTACAACCACCCGGTGCTCAACGCGGCCGCGGTCGAACAGCTCGACCGGATGGCGCACGTCATGTTCGGCGGGCTTACCCACGAGCCCGCGGTGGCGCTGGCCGCCCGGCTGGTCGAGATCACCCCGGCCGGCCTGGACCGGGTCTTCCTGTGCGACTCCGGGTCCGTCTCGGTCGAGGTCGCGCTCAAGCTGGCGATCCAGTACTGGCACGGTCGCGGCCGCCCGGGCAAGCAGCGACTGCTCACGGTCCGGGGCGGCTACCACGGCGACACGTTCGGGGCGATGAGCGTGTGCGACCCGGTGACCGGCATGCACCATCTGTTCACCGGCATGCTGCCGGCCCAGCTGTTCGCCGAGCGACCGCGCTGCCGGTACGGCGAGCCGGTCACCGACGCACATCTGGCCGAGTTCGCCGAGCTGCTGACCGCGCACCGGGAAGAGCTGGCCGCGGTGGTCATCGAGCCGGTCGTGCAGGGCGCCGGTGGCATGTACTTCTACGCACCGGAGTACCTGTGCCGGCTCCGGGCACTCTGTGCCGAGCACGGTGTCCTGCTGATCTTTGACGAGATCGCCACCGGATTCGGCCGGACCGGCGAGCTGTTCGCCGCCGATCACGCCGGGGTGGCGCCGGACATCATGTGCCTGGGCAAGGCTCTAACCGGTGGCTACCTGTCGATGGCCGCCACCCTGTGTACGGCCGAGGTGGCCGACGGTGTGTGCGCCGGCGACGCGGGGGTGTTCATGCACGGCCCGACGTTCATGGGTAACCCGCTTGGCGCCGCGGTGGCCACGGCGAACATCGACCTGCTGCTGGCCGGCCCGTGGCGGGAGCGAGTAGCCGCGATCGAGAGCGCGCTGCGGACCGGGCTGGAGCCGGCGCGCGACCTGCCCGGGGTGGCCGACGTGCGGGTGCTCGGCGCGATCGGCGTGATCGAGACGACCGAGCCGATCGACGTCGCCACCGTGCAGTCCGCCGGGCTAGATCGCGGGGTGTGGCTGCGCCCGTTCGGCCGGCTGCTCTACACCATGCCGCCCTACGTCATCGGCTCCGACGATTTGACTGCGGTCACGGCGGCGATGGTGGCCGCGGCGGCGAGGTGAGTCGTTCCGGCTCGCCGGACCGGGCGTCGTCCGGCTCAGCGGGCTCGGCGCCGTCCACGGCGGCAGCCCGTAGATCCAACGCCTCGCGCCGGGCCAGGTAGCCGACCCCGATCACCGCGCCGATCGCGAACAGGAACCACTGCACCGCGTAGGCCAGGTGCGGACCGGTGGACAGCTCGGGCACCCCGGGCGGCACCGGGGCGGGACTCGCCGCCGGCTTCTCCTCGACCAGCTCGAGGTAGCCGCCGTCGAGCGGGAGGTCGAGCTCGCCGGACAGCCGACCGATGTCGATCTTGGCGATCTGCCCCGCCGGCATGTCAGGTCCACCGGTCGAGCCGTGCTGGGAGGCCCGCAGCCGGCCAATCACCGTGACCGTGCCGGGCGGAGCCGGCGGCGGCACCGGGGTGTCCCGGGCGGTCTCGCCCGCCGGGATCCAGCCGCGGTCCACCAGCACCGCGGTGCCGGACTCGGTGACCAGCGGGACCAGCACATGGAAGCCGGTGCGGCCATTACTGGTGCGGTTCCTGACCAGCCGCTGCCGGTCCTCGTCGTACCGCCCGATCGCGGTCGCCCGGCGCCAGACCTCGGCCCGTGGCACCACCGCGCCAGGCGGGGCCAACCGTTCCACCGGCACCGGCGCGGCCGCCAGGTTCGTCTGAATCAGCCGGTTCGCGGTAACACGCTGGTCGAACCGGTCCAGTTGCCAGCGCCCGAGCGCGATGAACGCCGGGACCAGCACGAGCAGTGCCGCCCAGACGCCCAGCCAGCGCCGCGAGAACAGGAACCGGTACACACGCTGACGCTACCGCGCCGGCTCAGGACAGTGCGGTCGCGACCAGGCGCGGGAGCACCACCCCGATCGGCGCGCGCAGCACCGCGTCGGACGCGTCGTCGTACGGCGTCGGCTCGGCATTGATGACCGCCAGGCGCGCCCCGGACGCTACGGCGTGATCGCAAAGGCCGGCGGCCGGATAGACCTGCAGTGAGGTGCCGACCGCGAGGAAAAGCACGCAGTCCCTGGCCGCCCGGACGGCGGCGGCCAGCACATCGGCGTCGAGCGACTGCCCGAACGAGATGGTGGCCGACTTCTGGATGCCGCCGCAGCGCAGGCACGGCGGATCGGTTTCCCCGCCCGCCACCCGGGTCAGCACCTCGGGCATCGGCGTGCGCAGGCCGCACTCCAGGCACGTCGCCCAGCGCATGGTCCCGTGTAATTCGATGACCAGCGCCGGATCGGAGCCGGCCAGCTGGTGCAGCTCATCGATGTTCTGCGTGATCAGCGCGCGCAGCTTGCCAGCGCGTTCGAGGTCGACCAGCGCCCGGTGACCGGCGTTGGGCTCGGCCTGCCAGGCCGGGCTGTCCCGCCGTGCCCGCCACGACCGGACCCGGACCTGCGGATCGGCCAGGTAGTTCTGAAACGTGAACAGCGCGGCGGCCGCCGGATCCTTGGTCCACACGCCCTGCGGACCGCGGAAGTCCGGAATGCCGGACTCGGTGGAGATCCCGGCACCGGACAGCACGGTGACCCGGTCGGCCGCCCGCAACCAGGACGCCACCTGCTGCTCGGCCTGCTCGGCTTGATCTGCGGTCATCGGGTGCACGGTCTCGACGCTAGCGCGGCGCGCCCGGCGGTGCGTCCGGCGGGCACGGCAAGATGGTGCCCATGAATCTCGAACTGGACGGTCGGGTCTATCTGGTCACCGGCGGAACCCGTGGCCTCGGCTGGGCCACTGCGCAGGCGCTGGTCGCCGAGGGCGCCAAGGTGCTGGTGTCCAGCCGGGACGAGCGTGCGGTGCAGAAGGCCGCGATCGAGCTCGGCGCGCCTGACATCGCGGTGGGGCTGGCCGCGGACAACGCCGATCCGGGCGCGGCAGAGCGGCTGACCGCAGCGGCGGTGGCGCGATTCGGCCGGCTCGACGGCGCGTTGATCAGCGTCGGCGGGCCGCCGGGTGGATCGGTCAGCACAGTCAGCGACGCTGACTGGCGGCACGCGTTCGAGTCGGTGTTCCTCGGAGGAGTGCGGATCGCCCGTGCGGTCGCCGGCGCGCTCGGCGACGGTGGCTCGATCGCTTTCGTGCTGTCCACCTCGGTCCGCACCCCGATCGAAGGACTCGCGATCTCCAACGGGCTCCGGCCCGGACTGGCGATGGCCGCCAAGACGCTGGGCGACGAGCTCGGCCCGCGTGGGGTCCGGGTGAACGGGCTGCTGCCCGGCCGGATCAGCACCGATCGGGCCTTGGAGCTGGACGCGGCGACCGGCAACGCCGAACTCGCCCGGGCTCGGCAGTCCGAACGGATCCCGCTGCGCCGCTACGGCACCCCGGAGGAGTTCGGGCGGATCGCCGCGTTCGTGCTCTCCCCCGCCGCGTCCTACCTGACCGGGGCCATGATCCCGGTGGACGGCGGGGCCACCCGAGCACTGTAGAGCGCTCAACGGGTGATCGGCTCGGATACCTCGGGACCGAGCAACGCGATCCGGTCGTCGGGCTCCACGTCGTCCTCGTCCAGCGACGGCGGCTCGTCTACCGGCTCCTCGACCTCGTCGGCGACCGGGGAGCCGGCGAACTGCGTCCGGTACAGCTCCGCGTACAGGCCGCCCGCAGCGAGCAGGTCCTCGTGCCGGCCGCGCTGGACGATCCGGCCGTCCTCGATCACCAGGATCAGATCCGCGTCCCTGATCGTGGACAGCCGGTGCGCGATGACGATCGACGTGCGGCCGACCAGCGCGCTAGCCAGCGCGGCCTGCACCGCGGACTCGGACTCGGAGTCCAGGTGCGCGGTGGCCTCA
>DATAFN010000035.1:0-4547 GCA_036257435.1 Actinomycetes bacterium | reverse complement strand
TACTCCTGCCCGGCCAGCACCACGGTCGCGCCGAGCCCGCGCAGCTTCGATATCTTGACCGCTGGCGCGGTCTCCGGCACGTATACCTCGGCCGGCACGCCGATCGTGCGGGCGACGTAGGCGAACGCCAGCCCTGCGTTGCCGCCGGATGCGGCCACGATGCCGACCGGCGGGAGTTCGGCGCGCTCCTGCGCGGCCAGGATCCGGTTGAACGCGCCGCGCACCTTGAACGCGCCGGTGTACTGCAGGTGTTCGAGCTTGTACCAGACCGGAGCGTCTCGGCCGGAGGCGTCGATGGCCGAGGGATCCGGCGGTAGGACCGGCGTGCGCCGGACCCGGCCGGCGATCCGGGCCGCCGCGTCCTGTACTGCGCCTCGGTCGATCATGAGCCGGCAGCCGGGGTAGGCGGAGCAGGTTCTGTCGGTGCCGGGGAGTAGAACGGTGCCATGTCCGATCTCGTGCTCTTCCATTCGGTGTACGGGCTGCGGCCCGCTGTCCACGCCGCCGCCGAGCGTATCCGTGCGCTTGGCATCCGGGTGCATACCCCGGACCTCTATCGCGGCTGGACGTCGGAAACGGTGGCGGAGGGCCGGGCCTATCGGGACCGGATCGGAATCCCTGTGCTGGTCGAGCGGGCCCGCTCCGACGTGGCCGCGCTCGGGCTCAACCCGGGTGCCTGCTACGCGGGTTTCTCCATGGGCGCACGCCTGGCACAGATGTTCGCCGGCACCGATCCGGCCACCGGTGGGCTCGTCCTGCTGCACGGGGCGTCCGACGTCGACGACGACGCGTCGTTCGGATACCCGATCCAGCTTCATGTTGCTGAGCACGACGAGTTCGCACCGGTCGACGAGATCGCGGACTGGGTCAAGGCGGTCGAGGCGAAAGGTTGCTCGCCCGAGGTGTTCTGGTACGACGGCGGCCACCTCTACACCGACCCGGAGCTGCCCGACTACGACGCCGAGTCTGCCGAGCTGACCTGGCAGCGGGTCGAGGCGTTTCTCACCGGGCTGCGCACGGCCGGCGGTGGGTGAGCACGTGGAGTTCACCGAGGTGGTTCGGCGGCGCCGGATGGTGCGCAACTACGACGCGGCTAGGCCGGTTCCGCCGGAACTGGTCGAGCGCCTGCTGGCGCACGCGATCCAGGCGCCGTCCGCCGGATTCTCCCAGGGCTGGGCCTTCCTGCTGCTCGACGATCCGGCTGATCGGGAGCTGTTCTGGCAGGTCACCACGCCGGCCGGGACCGAGTCGAGCCGGTGGCTGGACGGGATGCGCCGCGCGCCGCTGCTGATCGTCGCGCACTCCAACCGGGATGCGTACCTCGATCGCTACGCCGAGCCCGACAAGGGCTGGACCGACCGGGATGAGGCACGCTGGCCGGTGCCGTACTGGGATATCGACGCCGGCATGGCCAGCCTGCTCATGCTGCTGACCGCGGTCGACGCCGGGCTGGGCGCGTGCTTCTTCGGGATTCCGCCCGAGTGCACGATGGGCTACCGCGAGGCGTTCCGGGTGCCGGCCGGCTTCACGCCGGTCGGCGCGGTGTCGGTCGGCTATCCCGCGCCCCACGTAAAGTCGCCGTCGCTGCGACGCGGCCGGCGCCCGGTGGCGGAGGTGGTGCACCGATCACGATGGAGCTGACGTCGGGCTGCCACCGCGATCCGGCCACGCCGAATGCCCGGCAGGTGGCACCTCGATTCGGATCGGCGGCGGCGCGCTGGATCACCGATGAGCCATGGCGGCGCGAGCCAAGCTGCCGAAACTGTTCCGCCGGAGCTGGGCACCGCTTCGGGGCTACCGAGGTGGCGGAGAGATCCTTGTAGCCGCGCCCGCGGGTCACCGGGAAACGGTCGGATCCGGCGACTAGGCTGCGAGCGCACCCCCGGTTTTCGAGGAGGCGTCCGAAGCGTGGCCCCGTCGTCGGCGACAGATTCGTTCGTCCATCTGCACGTCCACACCGAGTATTCGATGCTCGACGGCGCCGCCCGGGTATCCGACCTCCTCAAAGAGACCGCCCGGATGGGCATGCCCGCCCTGGCGATGACCGACCACGGCAACGTGTTCGGTGCCTACGAGTTCTACAAGCAGGCCAGGTCCACCGGGGTCAAGCCGATCATCGGGATGGAGGCGTACGTCGCCCCCGGAAGCCGGTTCGACAAACGGCGCGTGATCTGGGGCGATGGCGGCGAGGACGACGTGTCCGGCAACGGCGCCTACGTGCACATGACGCTGCTGGCCGCCGACACCGAAGGTCTGCACAACCTGTTCCGACTGTCCTCACTGGCCAGCCTGGAAGGTCAGTACTACAAACCGCGGCTCGACCGGGAGCTGCTGGCGGCGTACTCTCGCGGGTTGATCGCGACCACCGGCTGCCCCGGCGGCGAGGTCGCGACCCGGTTGCGGCTCGGGCAGTACGACCTGGCCCGGCAGGCCGCTGCCGAGCTCGCCGACATCTTCGGTCGGGACAACTTCTACGTCGAGGTGATGGACCACGGCTCGGCCGTGGAGCGGCGCTACTACGACGACCTGATGCGGTTGCGCAAAGAGCTCGAGCTCCCGGTTCTGGCCACCAACGACCTGCACTACACCGACGCGGCCGACGCGCAGGCACACGCGGCGCTGCTGTGCGTGCAGTCGGCGTCGACGCTGGCCGATCCGAACCGCTTCAGGTTCGACGGCACCGGCTATCACCTGAAGTCGGCGGCCGAGATGCGCGAGCTGTGGCGCGAGCTGCCCGACGCTTGCGACAACTCGCTGTTGATCGCCGAACGAGTCGCCGACTACGGCTCAGCGTTCAAGTTCCGCAACTTGATGCCGCGGTTCCCGGTGCCGGCCGGCGAGACGGAACAGACCTGGCTGGCCACCCAGGTCGACGCCGGGCTGGCGCGCAGGTTTCCGGCCGGAGTGCCGCCGGAGCACCGCGCCCGGGCCGACTACGAGGTCTCGGTCATCTGCCAGATGGGTTACCCCGGCTACTTTCTGGTCGTCGCCGACCTGGTCCGCTACGCCAGGGAGAACGGCATTCGAGTGGGTCCGGGCCGTGGCTCGGCTGCCGGTGCCGTGATCGCCTATGCGCTTGGCATCACCGAGCTCGACCCGCTCGAGCATGGCCTGCTGTTCGAGCGGTTCCTCAATCCCGAGCGCGTGTCGATGCCCGACATCGACATCGACTTCGACGAGCGCCGCCGCGGCGACATGATCCGCTACGCCACCGAGAAGTACGGCGAAGAGCGGGTCGCGCAGATCATCACCTACTCGACGATCAAGGCCAAGGCCGCGGTCAAGGACGCGGCTCGGGTGCTCGGCTACCCGTTCGCGGTCGGCGACCGGATCACCAAGGCGATGCCGCCGGCCGTGATGGGCAAGGACGTACCGCTGTCCGGCATCTTCGATCCGCAGCACTCCAGGTACGGCGAGGCCGGCGAGTTCCGGTCGCTCTACGAGTCGGACGCGGACGTCAAGCGCGTGGTCGACACCGCTCGCGGGCTGGAGGGGCTGAAGCGGCAGTGGGGGGTGCACGCGGCCGGCGTGATCCTGTCCCGTGACCCGCTGCTGGACATCATTCCGGTTATCCGCCGCGAGCAGGACGGCGCGATCATCACCCAGCTGGACATGGGTGCCTGCGAGGCGCTCGGCCTGCTGAAGATGGACTTCCTCGGTCTGCGCAACCTCACCGTGCTCGACGACTGCCTGGACAACATCGAGCGCAACTACGGCAGCCGGCTGGTGCTCGAGGGGCTTGGGCTGGACGACGCCAAGGCGTACGAGTTGCTGGCCCGCGGCGACACGCTCGGCGTATTCCAGCTCGACGGCGGCCCGATGCGGTCGCTGCTGCGGTCGATGCAGCCGGACAGCTTCCAGGACATCTCGGCGGTGCTCGCGCTCTACCGGCCGGGCCCGATGGGCGCCAACGCGCACAACGACTACGCCGACCGCAAGAACGGCCGCAAGCCGGTGGAGCCGATCCACCGCGAGCTGGCCGAGCCGCTCGACGAGATCCTGCGCGACACCTACGGCCTGATCGTGTACCAGGAACAGGTCATCGCGATCGCGCAGAAGCTGGCCGGCTACTCGCTTGGCAAGGCCGACCTGCTGCGCCGCGCGATGGGCAAGAAGAAGAAGGAGATTCTCGACAAGGAGTATGTGCCGTTCGCCGAGGGAATGCGCGCCAACGGCTACTCCGAGGGTGCGATCAAGACCCTCTGGGACATCCTCGTCCCGTTCTCCGACTACGCGTTCAACAAGGCGCACACCGCCGGCTACGGACTGGTCTCGTACTGGACCGCGTATCTGAAGGCGAACTACCCCGCTGAATACATGGCCGCGCTGCTCACCAGCGTGCGCGACGACAAGGACAAGTCCGCGCTGTACCTCAACGAGTGCCGTCGCATGGGCATCAAGGTCCTTCCCCCGGACGTCAACGAGTCCACCGCGAACTTCGCGGCCGTCGGCACCGACATCCGGTTCGGGCTGGCCGCCGTGCGCAACGTGGGTGCCCACGTGGTCGAGGCGGTCGTCGAGGCGCGCGAGTCCCTGGGACGCTTCGC
>DATAFN010000016.1:0-16740 GCA_036257435.1 Actinomycetes bacterium | reverse complement strand
CGGTGACCTCGACCAATCGTCCGGCGTGCGGAGCAACCAGGAACCTGATCGCGGCCGCGCGGGATCGGCTCGGCCGTGGCGCCGTAGCCCGGCCGGCCGCTTTCGCCACCACGTGGAAGATCATGTCGATGCCGCGCGCTTCCTGGATCATGCGCGGGATCATCCCGCCGGCGAGCCGCGGGTTGACCTCGATGAGTCGGGCGCCTGCTGGTTCTGAATAGCGCAGCTCGACGTGGGCAGCGCCCCAGCCGAGCCCGAGCGCGTGCAGGGCGTCGAGAGCGGTGCGCTCCAGCGCAGCCTGCGCGGCGCGGTCCAGCGGCGCCGGAAAGTCGTGGCCGACTTCAACGAAATACGGCTCCGGGCCGAGCCGTTTGCCGATCACGCCGATCACCTGGTCGTCCAGCGTCTCCACCGAGAACTCGGCACCGTCCAGCTTCGCCTCGACCATCACCGCGTCCTGCGGCGGGAGCGCGAGCGCGGCCGGGTCGGCCGCCAGCACCGCGGCCGCGGCGTCGTGTACCGCGACCGCTGATTCGCACAACCGGGTGCCGATCGAGCCGGATCCGGCCACCGGTTTCACTACCACCGGGAACCCGATCCGCTCGGCTGCGTTCACCGCTGAGGCCGGCGTGCCGGCCGCCGCGAACGCCGGGCCCGGGACCCCCGCGGCCGCCAGCCGCAATCGCTGGGTGTGCTTGTTCCGGCAGGCCCGGATCGCGTCCGGATCCGGATGCGGCAGGCCGAGCGCGCGCGCCACCTCGCTGGCGGCGCCGATGTAGTACTCCGAGCTGCTGGTGACCCCGGCGACCCGGCCACCGAGCCGGCCCGCCACGGCACGCACCGCATCGACGCTGGCGGTGTCCACCTCTCGGGCGTCGATGCCGTCTGCGGCGACGTAGGGATAGCGGGCCGGGTCGCGAGCCAGCAGCACCGGGCGCAGTCCGAGCCGGCGCGCACTCGCGCAGAACAGCCGGCCGGATCCGGTGGTGTTGCTCTCCACCAGGACCAGCCACTCGTCGCTCATCCGGCGCTGCCCGACTCGCCGCCGGCCACCTGCGTCGACCGGACCGCCGTAGCGAGCGCGGCGTCCGCCTCAGCCAGCGTCCGCCGCCAACCGTGCTGCCAGCCCCGGTGCTCGACCCAAGCGGCGGTTGCCTGCCGGCACGGCCCATCGAACGCACCGGGTCCGCCTCCGTAGCCATGCGCCTCGACCAGCTCGGCCGGATCGAGCGCGGCGTCGCCCACCTGGTCGAGCCAGCCGGGCGGCCCAAACTTCGCCAGGTCGGTGGAGCCGGCCTCGATCGCCCGGCGAACCGCCTCGCCCACCTGGTGATGCGCCGTGCGAAACGGCACGCCATGCCGAACCAGCCGGTTGGCCAGCGACGTCGCCACGGTGAAGCCGGCCTCGGCGGCGCCGGCCATCCGCTCCGGCACCGGCCGGGCCCCGCTGACCAGAGCCTGGCACAACAGCACCGACTCCTCGGCGGCCCGCAGGCCGGACCAGACGCCGGCCACCGCTTCGGTGCCGACCTCGATCGAGTTCGTGAACGGGGTAGCCGACATCGCAGCCGCGGCCCCCACCCAGGCACCGAGCGCCTGGCTCGGCTTGGCCTTGACGTGCTCGGTGAGGAATGCGTTGCGCTTCTGCGGCATCGCCGAGCTGCCGCCGACCAGCCGGTCCGGGAACTGGATGAAGCCGAACTCGGCCGTGCTCCACAGCTGCAGGTCCGTTGCCAACCGGCTCAGCGTGACGGCCAGCCCGGTCGCGGCGCCGAGCACGCGCAGCAACACGTCCCGGCTGGCCACCGCGTCGAGCGCGTGCCGGGTCGGAGCGGCATAGCCGAGCAGCGCGGCGGTGCGCGCCGGATCGATCGGCAGGTCGGTGCCGGCCACCGCCCCGGCCCCGAGCGGGCACTCCCGCAGTCCGGTAGACGCGAACCGCAGCGCGTCGGTCTCCCGGCCGACCGCGAGCGCGACGCCGAGCAGGTAGTACCCGTAGGTGACCGGCATCGCGGCCTGGAAGTGGGTGTAGATCGGCATCACCACCGAGCGGTACGCCCGGGCCCGGGACAGCAGCGCCGCCTCCAGCCGAACTGCTTGCATGGCGAGGTCGAGCACCCGGTCCCGGCATCGCAGGCTGGTGATGGTGGCCTTCAGGTCGTTGCGGGACCGGCCGGAATGCAGCACCCCGCCGATCTCCGGGCCGAGCCGCTCGATCAGGTAGCCCTCGTACATCAGGTACAGCCCGCGCGGCATCGGCCGGCCGAGCAGTGGCCGGAACCGGTCCGCGACCAGCTCGTCGATGCAGCGCAGCAAGGCGGCCGCCGCCGCGGCGGGGATCAGCCGCTGTTCGGCGAGCATGACCAGGTGCGCGCGGTCGATCTTGACCATGAGCGCCAGCTCGGCTTCGAGCTCGGCCGGGGTCGGCTCACCGTAGATCACCCGGCGGGTGCCGAGCCCCAGCTCGCCGACCAGCCGCCCGGTCCCGGCCGATCCACCATGCTGCCCGGCGCCCGGCGCCGGCTCGGTTCCGCCGGTCACCGCGCTCCCGGCACCGGCACCCGGGCGCCGGCCAGCACCTCGGCCAGCGTCCGCCGGCCCCAGTCGAACGCGGTCCATGCCCCCTCGGGCCGGGTCGCGTCCTCGACCACGACCGGCTCGGCCGGCACCGGCTCGCCCAGGTGGCCGGCGGTTCGTAGCCAGTCGTCGTCGTAGACGGTGTCCTGGTAGCGGTAGCCCTCGTCCGGCAGCATCACCACGGTCAACACGCTCGGGTTGCGCACCGCCCACCAGTTCGCGACCAGGTAGGCCGCGCCGCTGGTCGGTCCCATGAACAGGGCGTGCCGCTGGTGCAGCTGCCGGGTCGCCGCGTAGGCCGCGGCCGCCGAGCACCAGTGCACGGCGTCGAACACCCGGTGGTCCAGGTTGCCCGGCAGCAGGCTCATGCCCATGCCGCGCAGCTCGCGGTGCCCGTCGGCATGGCCGAATAGCACGCTGCGGTGGGTGTCGACACCGATCGCCCGGCACTCCGGGAGCACCGAGCGCAGGTAGGTCGTGGTCCCGCACATCGATCCACCGGAGCCGACCGGGCCGACCAGGCAGTCGACCTGGCCCAGGCACTCGAGCAGCAGCTCGGCGATCAGTACGTAGGAGCGCGGGTTGTCCGGGTTGTCGTACTGGTCCGGCCAGAACACCGACGGGTACTCCGCCTTGACCTCCGTCAGACGCTGCAGCCGGGCGGCCTGGTAGCCGCCGACCACGCCGGCCGACGTGGCCGGCACCCGGTCCACGACCGCGCCCAGGTCCGTCAGCCGCCGGTACAGCCGCTCGTCGATGACCGGGTCGCTGACCAGGATCACCTCGCGGTTCAGGTGCACGCCCTGCATCGCGAGCGCGAGGCCGAACGTGCCCGACGTGGTCTCCGCGATCACGGTGCCAGCCTCGAGGTGGCCGTCCGCGGCCGCTCGGCGCAGGATGAACCGGGCCGGGATCATCTTCATCAGGGTGAAGCAGGCCGCGTACAGGTTCGGTGCCAGCCTGACCAGCTTAGGGATCTGGTAGGCCTCGGTGGCTTCGTCGAAACTGGTGCGGATACTCATCAGGCCGGCACTCTCGCCGCCAGCGGCCAGATCGAGGCGGCCGTCGGCGCCGGTCCGATCACCCCGGTCAGCTCCAGGCCGAGCGCGGCGATGCCGGCCATGCACTCATGCACGCCCTGGTCGAGCCCGGGCTGGGCGGCATCGAAGATGAGCCCGGCCACCGTCCCGCTGTGCGCGACCTGGACGCCGCTTCCCCCGAGCCGCAGGCACAGCTCCAGCAAATCCTCGAGCGCCGGCTTGGGCAGGAACCTCTGGTTGATCCGGGCGCTGGCGGTGGTGACCCGGCCGAGCAGCGCGACATCCTCGGTAGCCACCGCGCGGCGGAACGCGGCCCGCAGCACCTGGAACGCGCCCACCTCGGCGTCGCCGTACTCCGCCGGCGGGAACGCGAGGGTGTCCACGACCGAACCCGGCGCGGTATCACAACCCACCACGACCATCGGCGGCAACCGGTGCCCGAACGTCTCCACCACCATGCCGTCCCGGTGCGCGAACAGCACCACCCGGTCATCGATCATCACCGAGTCGGACGCGCACTCGGCGAGCACCGCGAGCCGGCCGACCTCCTCGCGGGACAGCGGCACTCCGTGGTAGTCCGCAACCGCGCGGATCGTGGCCGCCACGTCGCTGGTCGACGACCCCATCCCGATGCCGCGCGGCACGTTGCTGGTGATCTCGATCTGGCCACCCTTGGCCGGCGACGGGTGGCCGGAGAACTCACGCAGCGCAAGGATCGCGGCCCGCCTGACCTTGATCAGCTCCGGCGTGCCGACGATGCCCCAATGCCGTTCACTCGGACGGAACACCGCGCGGCTGCCACGGCCGGGGTCGGGCAGCGTGACCAGCGCTCGGCGTAGTCGCCCCGATCCGTCGTAGAACATGCCCTGCAGGAGCTCTCCGTGATGTGCCGGGGCGTGGCCGACCCCGATATCGATCTCGGAAGCGAGGTCGCCGCGGCGACCAGGTGCCGAGTCGAGCTCTCCGAGACTGCGCAAGGCTGCCTCTCAGATCGTCGCCGGTTTCTTGATCGTGAAGACCAGGCTCTCGTGCTGGTGGTCGTAGGTGCGGTACTCCGCGTGCGGCGGCTCCCACCAGTTGGCCACCTCGACCGACTCGGCGGTCATGCCGACCGAGCTCAGCAGCGCCTCGAGATCGTCGTGGTCGTAGAACTTGCAGTAGAACTCGAAGTGGTCGATGAACTCCTTGGGTCCGGTCTTGCGGATGTTGGGATCGGTGACCTGGCAGTCGTTCATCGTCCACATGTTCGCCACGAGGTGCCCGCCGGGCCGGATGATGCGGTACATCTCGCGCAGCGCGTCCTCCGGGTTGACCAGGTGCCCGAGCAGGTCCCAGCAGAAGATGCCATCGATCGAGTCGTCGAGGAATCCGGTGTCGAACGCGTCGACCTTGACGAAGACCGACTTGTCGCGGATCCCGGCCTTGGCGGCCACCCGGGCGGCGATCGCCATCGCATTGGTCGAGGTGTCACCGGCCAGCACGATCGACGAACCGGTCGCGAGCGGCGGCAGGTTACGGCCGTCCCCGCACGGCAGGTCGAGCACGGTGGTGGCCGCGTTGTCGGCGAATAACCGGGCCGCGGTCTGGGCGTAGGGAACCGGCGGATCTCCCCAGAGGTTCTCGTGCCCTTGCAGTTGAGCCGGATCGTAGGCGCCGTCCCAGAGCGGGATGGCGGCACTGTCCTGGGACGGACCCGCAGGATCCACTCTGAACCTCCGAAACGTCAGTGCGCCCGCACGCGCCAACGCCCCGCCAACGGCGGGTCCTGACACTTATCCGTCGGCGCCAAATCCAATGCCCCTATCGGTCAAAGTGCCCCGCCGTAACCGAGTCGTCACGCTACGGAGGAAACACCGGGCACGTTACAAGCGGTTCGCAGCAGCTGCAACGGCCCGTACCGTAGCTGGCACGGTCCGTAAGCGAATTCCGGGGTCTGTGATACCGCACAGTTACCCCCCGCCACGTGGTCGTGACAGCGTGCAGCGCACCGCATATGGTCGGTTCACGGGCGGCCGCGACGCACCGTCAACGCACGCCACCGTGCGCAGCCGCTGGGCGTTCCCACGCACCCCGAGGAGGACACCCCGATGACGGAGCAGTCGACCGGCGTCACCGTCATTGTCATCCCGCAACCCACCTGCAACGGACCCCTCCACATCGGCCACCTGTCCGGGCCCTATTTGGCCGCCGACATCGCCTCCCGGGCCGCTCGCGCCCGGGGCGAGCGGGTGCTCACCCTGGCCGGCATCGACGTGCACCCGAACTACGTGCTCACCAAGGCGGAGAACCTGGACATGGATCCGGGTGCGATGGTGGCCAAGTTCCGCGCCCAGATCACCAAGGCCTACGAACTGGCCAGGATCGGCTACGACGCGTTCCTCGATCCGCAGGATCCGGGTTACCGGCGCGCGGTCTCCGGGATGCTCGGTGAGCTGGTCGCCAACGGCACCGTGCCGATGCGCGAGATGACCCTGCACAAGTGCGAAGACTGCGGCCGCACCCTGCATCACTCGTACGTGGTCGGCAAGTGCTCGCTGTGCGGGGAGGGAGCCAATGGCCTGTCCTGCGAGGGCTGCGGCGGGTTCGCCTCGGCCCAGACGCTGATCGATCCGAGCTGCGCCCGGTGCGGCGGCAGCCCGGTGCCGATGGTGGCGACCGTGCCCGTGCTGCCGCTCGAGGACTACCGGGATCAGCTGCTCGCGGACTGGATGCAGTCCGAGCTGCCCGGCCGGGTCCGGGCGGTGCTCGAGTACTACCTGCGCGCACCGCTGCCCGACTACCCGCTGGCCTACGCCACCAACTGGGGCATCGAGTGCGACGGCCCGCTGGCGGGGATGCGCGTGGACTTCCCGACCGAGCTCGGCTTCAGCTACCTCTACGGTGCCGCGCACGCGCTACGCCCGCAGGCGAACGGCCTGACCGAGTGGGTCGAGGCCTGGCAGGAGGTCGACGGCGTCTGGCACTTCAACGGCATCGACAACGCGTTCTACTTCACAATCCTGTATCCGGCCATCCTGGCCGCTGCCGGAGTGCCCCGGCCGCTCAGCCGCGGCGCCACCGTCAACGAGCTGTACCTGCTGGAAGGCAAGAAGTTTTCGACCAGCCGCAACCACGCGCTGTGGGCGGACGAATTCCTCGCCGAGGAGGACCCCGAGCTGGTGCGGCTCTACCTGTCCTGGGACCGGCCGGACCGCTATCAGAGCGACTTCACCCGGCAGGGCTACCGCGCGTTCTGCGAGTTCATCCGGCCGCTGCTGGACGGCAAACCCTCCGACGATGCGGCGCTGCCACCGGAACTGGTGCCGGCCGAGTTGGAGCGAGCGGAGCAGGCGCTGCGCCTGATCGGGTTCGACTCGGCGCTGGCCATCCGCTGCCTGGTGGGCGCGCTGTCCACCGGCGCCGGGCTGGACTCGGGCGCGATGACCGCGCTGATCGGGCGGGATCCGCAGCGCGCGGCCGCCGGTAGGTGAGCGTGCCGGTACGCGCCTGCGTTATCGGCGGCGGCCTGGCCGGCGCGATGCTGGTGTGGCGGCTGGCCGGCCGGACCCGATGGGAGCTCGACCTGCTGACCGGAAGCGCCGGCAGCCCGGACGCGACCGGTGCCTCCGGCGGCGCGGTTCGCGGATACGAGCGACACCGGGAGCAACGCAGGCTCGCCAGCCTTAGCATGGTCGAGCTTCGGTCCAGCCGTACGTTGCGCCGGTGGGCTCGGTTCCGGCCCGTCGACTCGGTGTACCTGCGGTCAGACGCCGACGGCGTCGACACCGAGATCGCCGAGGTCGAGGCGCGGCTGCCAGGCTCGGTCAGCCGCGGTTCGCCGGCCGATCTGGCCGCGCGCGGCTGGGCCGGAGTTCCCAATGACGCGGTGGCCGTTGTCGAACGGGCGGCCGGCTACACCTCGCCCGCTGCCTGGCGTTCGGCACTGCTGGCCGATCGCGCGGTACGCCGGCGGGTGTCCGTGCGCGCTGCGGCGGCCACGGCGGTTATCCCGAGTGAGCGCGGGTCGATCGCGGTCACCGCAGGTGGGCAGCGCCGGCAGTATGACGCGGTCGTAATGGCGGCCGGCGCTTGGACGCCGGCGTTGCTGCGCTCGAGCGGGCTTCCGGCCGGCGGCTACCGAACCAAGTCCATCCAGTACGGCGTGTACGCCACCGAGGGCTGGCGCCCGCCGCAGTTCGTGGACGAGATCAGCCAGCTGTACGGGCGCCCGACGCCCGACGGCGGGCTGCTACTCGGGTTACCCACCGAGCGGTGGGACGTGGACCCGGACCGGCCGCCGAGCCTGCCGGGGCTGGCCGAGACGGCCGCAGGGCTGGCGCGGGACCGGTTCCCGGCGCTGCGGCTGGGCGCGCTGCTGCGCGAGGCCAATGCGGTCGACTGCTATGCCGACCAGCCGGTGCTGTGCCTGCGCCCGGTCGCCGGCACCGGGCACCTGCTCACTACCTTCTCCGGCGGGGCCGGCGGCTCGGTGAAGACCGTGCTCGCCGCCAGCCGGCTCGCCGCCGACCAGCTCGTGTCCGGCTCGCCCATTGGGGCGCCGCCGGCCGGGCATCCTTCCGTCGGACCTCTCCAGGGGCGGAGGCAGCCATGAGGAGCCGGATCGACTTCGACGATCGGCGCTTCCAGCCGGTCGAGCCCGATCACGAGCCGACGGATTCGTCCGAATCGCCGGAGCCGCCGGATGGCGAGCTCCCGCTCGCGCACTACCACCAGGACGGCGACCTCGTGTCCGCCGAGTTCTCCGGCGGTTCGGTCCGGATCGGCCGGCTGGTCGGCCGAGTACGGCCGGACGACACGATCGAGGCCGGCTACTGCTTCGTCACGGTGTCCGGGCAGACAGTGGCCGGCGCCTGCGTGAGCACCCCGACCGTGCTCGCCGACGGCCGGGTACGGCTCACCGAGGACTGGCGACGCATCGACGGCTCGTCGGGTGTCTCGTTCATTGAGGAGGTCGCGACATGACCCCTACCGGTTCCGCCGCCGGGCCGGACCGCACCGGCACGGACGGCACCGGTTCGGACTCCCGGCCGCTGCTGCTGCTCGTCACCACCGGCGGCCGGTTGTACCGCGAGTACCTGCTCAGGTCGATCCGGACCAGGTTCCGGGTGCACCTGCTGCTGGGCACCGAGCCGAGCTGGGAGCTGGACTACCTGTACGGCTTCACCATCCTCAGCGATCTGACCAGCACGACCGACGTCGACGAGATGGTGGCCGCGGCCCGCGAGGTGATCGCGCGCGAGCCCATCGACGGGGTGCTGAGCTGGGACGAGGCGCGCATCCTGCAGAGCGCGAAGGTGGCCGCGGCGCTCGGGCTGCCTGGCGGCGACCCCGACATGATCATGCGGTGCCGGGACAAGCGGCTGACCCGGCAGACGCTGGGCGCGGCCGGTGTCCCGCAACCGCAGTCGATCCTGACCGCGAACCTCGACCAGGCGGTCACCGCCGCCGAGCAGATCGGTTATCCGGTCGTGCTCAAGCCGCGCGCGCTGGCCGCGAGCCTGGGCGTGGTCCGGGCCGACTCCCTGGACCACCTGACCGCGCGCTACGGCTTCGCGCACGACACCACGTTCACCGGCGCCTGGGAGTACGACATGCCGGTGCTGGTCGAGGAGTACCTGACCGGGCCGGAGATCAGTGTCGATGCCGCGGTCTACCACGGCCAGGTCATGCCGATGTTCCTGGCCCGCAAGGAGATCGGTTACGAGCCGTACTTCGAGGAGGTCGGCCACGTCGTGGACGCCGCCGATCCGCTGATGACCGATCCGGAGATCTTGCGCATCCTCGCGGACACGCATGCCGCGCTCGGTTTCACGGATGGCATGACCCATACCGAGCTGAAGCTCACCGAGTCCGGGCCGAAGATCATCGAAGTGAACTCCCGGCTGGGCGGGGATCTGATCCCGTATCTCGGGTTGCGTGCCACCGGCATCGACCCGGGTCTGGCCGCCGCCGACATCGCCTGCGGGCAGCGGCCGCACATCGTCGCCGACCGCAAGCTGGTCGGCGCAGTGCGGTTCTTCTACGTCGACCGGGAGAAGACCACGATCGACACGGTCGCGTTCGACCGGGCGGGGCTACCGGACGCGGTCGACCGGATCGAGCCACTGGTCAAGACCGGCGACGTGGTCTCACCGCCGCCGGCCGGCACGCTGTTCGGCCGGGTAGCGATCGCCACCGCGGGGGCCGAGACGGCTGCCGAGTGCCAGGCCGCGCTGGACGCGGCCACGACGGCACTGACCGTTCGGGCGACGGAACCGGTCGGCGCCTAACCAGTCACCAGCAGTGAGGAGCCGAAACACCGTGGACAACGACATCAAGGAATTGACCGAGCTGAACGTGCAGTTCATCGACGCGTTCCGACAGGGCAAGTGGGAGATCTTGGAACCGATCCTGTCCCCGTCGTTCCGCTACCTGGACGGGAAGACCGGCGAGGTGTGGGAACCGCAGCGCTACATCGACAACGTGCGCAGCGCTCCGCTTCCCACGATCGGCATCGACCAGGTCGTCGTCCACGTGGACGGCAACACTGCGGTGGTCTCGGCGCGCAGCTTCATTACCGAGGGGCGCTACACCCGCTACGCCGACACCTACGAGCGGCGCCCCGAAGGCTGGCGCTGTGTGCACGCCTGCCTCTGGCCACTGCAATAGCTACCGGACCAGCCGCGGTTAGCCCGGCTCGGTCTGGTGGAAGCAGCTGGTCGCGGTGGCACCCGTGGCCATGTTCACCACGCCACCGTCGGGATCGGTAGAGCCGCGGACAAACTGGCCCGCGTACCCGGATGCGGCCAGGAACGCGCCCCAGGTCAGCACCCACGGCTCCAGCCCGCGCTCGGACGGGAAGAGCTCGGGCACCGGGCGGATCCGGCGCTGCAGCACGAACGGCCCATCCATCGCGGTGGTCAGCTGTTGCTTCCACTCGTCCGCTTCGACCATCCAGCCGGGCACCACGCCCATCCCGGCGTGCAGCAATGTCGGCTTGAGGATCAACTCCTGCTGCGCCTCCAGGGCGTAGTCGGTCAGCTCGACCCGTTCGCCGTCGACGGTGACCGAGCCGGGCCGCACCATCCGGGTCCAGGGCAGGATCCGGTCGAGGCTGACCAGCTCGGCCTCGCTGTAGAGGTGCCGGTTCACCTCGTCCGAGAGCATCGCCAGCGCGCCCTTGCTGCCGTACAGCTCGGCGTCGATCGGCGTGAAGATGGACACCTCACCACGTTCGGCCGCCCGCAGCACCGGATCGATGAGCTCCGGACCGACCGGGTCGAGCAGATCCTCGATCATGAACACCCGGTAGATGACGTCGACCGGCCGGCCCTCCACCCAGACCCGGCCGTCGTGGATGGACAGCTGCCCGACATGGCAGGGCACCATGTCGATACCGAACGGGGCCAGCTGCTGCGCGCTGTAGCGCAGCGTCGGCTCCAGCTTCTCGTAGCTGGCCGGCCAGTCCGCCGCGGCCACCACCGGGCGCATGCCGCTGGGCACTGTGCACTCGGTCCGCAGCGAGTCGGCGACCTGCTCCATCGTGTCGATGTGGGCGAGGCGGTTCGCTTCGACGAACTCCGCGACGAATGGATGACTCAGGAAAGCCCTGGTAAGCACCGCGTTGTCGCCGCCACCCGCGGTGCTGCCCATGTTGATTTCCATCAGCCGGAAGCCGGTGCCGTCCGGGTAGAAATCGGCGCGGGCAAACCGGGTCGGTGCCTCCCCGGCGCCCCGCATGATCGCGGTCACCTGTGCGTCGGTCATGCCGACCGCGCGGGCGAACGCGGCCAGGTCGCCGCCGAACAGCCGGCCCGGTAACCCGGTCAGCGCCGCATGCAGGTTCTCCAGGTCGGCACTGAGCTGCTCGCGATCGGCGTACTCGAGGAACACCGGCCGAGAAAGGCAGCGGCCAAGGAACGTGGTCGGCGCTAGCCGGACCTCGGGTTGCAGCGCCGCTTCGATCAGTTCGTTCGGACCGATGCCGGAGCGGGCCACCGCTTCGAAGTACTTCTCGGTCAATGCGTTGTGGGTCATCTCGTTGCGGCCCCTTCGTCAAATGTGACGGCCCGAGGTCAGACGAGCGCATTCCGTTGCCGAGTCTTGCCGATCCTGGACGCATGTCAAGGCGTTGTGTCACGCCCGGTAGCGGGTCGATTGCGCATCTGGGATGCTGACGACCGGAACGCGGCTTTTCTCCGCAGCCGAGCCGGGTGTCAGCGCACCGCACCGATGGAAGTCGAGGTTCGATGACGACCGAGACCCAGCCGCACGCCGCTCAGATCTGGGAGACGTTCCGCGAGTCGCCGTTCGCGGTGAAGGTGATGCTCGCCGGCGTCTTCATCAACCGGATCGGCGGCTTCCTCAACATCTTCCTGGTGCTGTTCCTGACCGCGAAGGGCTACTCGGTCGGTCAGGCCACGCTCGCGCTGGGCGTCTATGGCGCCGGCCAGGTGATCGGCACGTTCATCGGCGGAGTTCTGGCCGACCGGCTCGGCGCGCGCAACGCCACGGTCATCAGCATGGCCGGGACGGCGGTGCTGACCGCGTCGCTGTTGTACCTGCCCACCTACGCGTCACTGCTCGCCGCGGCCGCGCTGGTCGGGGTGGTGAGCCAGATCTACCGGCCGGCCTCGGCGACGCTGCTGTCCGAGCTCACGCCGCAAGACCGGCAGATCATGATGTTCGCGATGTACCGGTTCGGGCTTAACGTTGGCTCCACGGCCGCGCCGCTCATCGGGTACGCGCTGTACCACCTCAACGATCAGCAGTACACGCTGCTGTTCTGGGGCGAGGCGCTGATTGCGCTCGGATACGCGATCCTCGCCCTGATCGCGCTGCCGCCGAAGGTCAGGCGGACGGTCGACCAGGACACGCCGGCGGAGCCGGAAGCCAGCGGCAGCTACCTCGACGTGCTGCGAGACGGGCGGTACGTGCTGTACCTGATCGCGACGTTCATCGGCGTCGCGGTATACGTCCAGTACCTGTCTACGCTTCCCCTGGACGTGCAGGCCGCGGGCCTGGCGATCTTCTGGTACACGTTCGCGGTATCCCTCAACGGTGCGATCGTCATCGCGTTCGAGCTGCTTGTGACGAAGGTGTCGCAGCAGTGGCCGATGCGGGTGACGATCGCGCTGGCGTACGCCTTGATCGCCGCTGGGGTCGCGTTCTACGCGCTGCCACTAAGCGCTGCGGTCATCATTGTCGGCACGCTGATCTGGACCCTCGGCGAGATTCTCGGCGGCCCGGCGACGTTCGCGTATGCCGCGATGGCCGGTCCACCGCACCTGAAGGGTCGCTATGTCGGCAGCTTCCAGGTCATGTTCGGAGTCGGCGCCGCCGTCGGCCCGGTGCTTGGCGGCCTCCTGTTCACCCACATCGGGCACAGCGTCTGGCTGGTCATCGCGCTGGCCGAGGTGGTCGGGCTCGGCTTCGTCCTCGCCTCGGTCCGCGATCCGCGCCGACCGGCGGCGGTCGGCAACCGCGACGTGACGACGACAGACGCGGCGGCGACAGATGCGGCGTCCACCGAGTCGCAGGGCAGCGCGCTGCCGGTCTCGACGACTACGCCGTCAACCGCCGAGCAGGGCTGAGGAACCCGACTGGTAGCACTCGGTCACGAAAGCGAGGTCGGTTTAGCCCGAATGTGTAACATTACGTGCTGCTGACAATACGATCGGTAAGCAAGCTCGAAAGCCGTGCCGTATTAGCCGGTTTCTCGGACGGGGGTGAAGCGGTGTAACGGACGGTCACCATTCTGCCGCGAGAGAGTGCTTATCAGGCTGGTCACACAAATCCGCTGAAATACGCACAGTTACCTAGGGCTACGCACTCGTGACAGGGTGCAGCGAAGCGCATATGGTCGGTCACAGGTAGCCGTCACGCACTCACCGTCCGCATGCGCGGCCTACCACGTCGGAAGGAAATCATGGGTCGGTTCGGCTGTGACTCGGGGCCGCAGACCAGCGGCCTAGCCGACGCCCGACCACCCGTGTTTTTCCTGGGTAGCTGGGTAGCCGCATACGAACGGCTACCCAGGTCTACCGCCACTCCTGCCTCGACGACGGCGACCTACCAGCCGCCGCTCGAGTCGACACCTTCCGCCGCCAACGAGGAGGGCACACGGTGACGGCAGCGCTAGACCACCAAGAGGTTGAGTTATTGGGCATTGGTGCCGGACCGGCCAATCTCGCGTTCGCGGTAGCCGTGGAGGAGTTGGCGCCAGCCGATCTTGCCAGCAACACATTGCTGATCGAGCAGCACGAGAATGTGGCCTGGCAGCGCGGGATGTTGTTGCCGTGGACCCAGAGTCAGGTGTCCTTCCTCAAAGACCTGGTGACGCTGCGGAACCCGCGCAGCAGGTTCTCGTTCGTCAACTACCTGCACACCGTCGGGCGGCTCAACGACTTCGTGAACATGGCCAGCTTCCTGCCATTCCGGCTGGAGATCTCGGACTACTTGCAGTGGGTCGCCGAATCGCTGAGCACGGTTCGGGTCGAGTACGGCCGGCACTGCCAGCAGATCGAGGGCCTGCGAGCGGCTGACGGCAGCCTTACCGGGTGGCTGGTGCACATGACCGACGGCTCCACGATCGCCGCCAACAACGTGGTCGTCGGGACTGGGCGCGAGCCCCGGATTCCGCCCGAGTTCAAGAAACTGCCCCGTGATCGGGTTATCCACAGCACCGAGTACTCGCTGCGCACCGCAGAACTCGATCCGAACGCGCCGCATCGGATCGTGGTGGTCGGCGCCGCGCAAAGCGCGGCGGAGATGCTGTGGGCCACCCACCAGGCGATGCCGTACTCGAAGTGCGCGATGATCATTCGCTCGGTCGGGCTCGAGTACTACCAGACCAGCAAGTTCACCAACGAGCTGTACTTCCCGTCGTTCACCGACGAGTTTTTTTCGGCGCCGCCGGACGCCCGCCGGCAGATCCTGCATGACATGCGGCAGACCAACTACGCCGGCGTAACCCCGGGCATGCTGGACACGCTGTACCGGCAGATGTACCTGGAACGGCTGACCGGCACCCAGCGGTTGCGAATGATCACGATGGTCGACGTCACCGCGGCCCAGATGGACGGCGACGAGGTCGTGTTGACGCTGTCCAACCGGATGGGCCAGGAGACTGAGCAGTTGCACTGCGACCGGGTGCTGCTGGGTACCGGCTTCGAGCCGACCGCCCCGCCGATCGTGCGCCGGCTTGCCGACGTGGCCGGTGTGGCCGAGATCGCGGTCAGCCGGGCCTACCGGATGCTCACCCCGCCGGACGTGATCGCGGCCTGCTACCTGCAGGGCACGAATGAGGACAGCCACGGCATCGCCGACTCGCTGATGAGCGTCCTGGCCATCCGGGCCGCCGAAATCGTCGAGGACGTCATGGCGCACCGCGCCGAACCGACGCTGCTGAGCAGCGTTCCCACTCCGGCCAGCATCGCCGCCTCGGCGTGAGGCCGCCGCCCGGGGTGATCACCCGGGCAACCACCCCTCGGTCTCATTACGGGAGCATCCATGGAGATTCGCAAGCTGGACCGGGACAACATGAAGTCCGAATACGGCGCGTTTACCCAGCGGCTCATGCCGTGGCCGGCGATCAACGCACCGTTCCAGGGCGCTTGGTGCGTGATCGCCCCGGGCGGTGCCTCCACTCCGCACGAGCATCACGAGTACGAGGTCTTCGTGGCCATCTCCGGCTCCGCAGTGCTGGAAGCCGACGGCGAGCGCTCCCCGTTCACCAGCGGCGACGTCGCGTTCATGCCGCCGGGCACCTATCACACCGTGATCAACGAGTCGGACACCGACTTCCAGTTCTACAGCGTCTGGTGGGACGCCGAGATGACCGAGCAGTTCGCTGCGAGGCACACCGCTGAGTCCGCGACGGTCGGCCCATCGGCCGGCTAGTACGACCGCACGGGTGCCCGCACAGCAGCTGCAGGTGGGGAGAGAAGCCATGAAACTACTCGGTATCGAAGCCCGCCAGAACGCGACCTACTACCTGTCTCGGTATCAGCAGGTCAAGGATTTCGGCGCCGATCTGTTCGTACTCAACGGGGTGGGCGATCCGGACTACTGGCAGCCGGCCGATCACTACCGGGTCGTCGGCTCGCAGCACATCGACGACATCATCGCCGCCGCGCGGTCCTGGCACGCAGAGCACAACTTCGACGGCGCGTTCACGTTCTCCGAGTCCGCGGTGATGACGGTGGCCGCGGTGGCCGAGGCGCTGGGCCTGCCCGGAGTGGGCGTGGACGCGGCGCGCAAAAGCCGCAACAAGTTGCTCATGCGCCAGGCCTACCAGGAAGCCGGGCTACCGATCCCGAGGTTCCGGCTGGTGGCAAGCCTGGACGAGGCACTGGCCACCGCGGCAGAGTTCGGCTACCCGGCGGTGCTCAAGCCGACGCTCGGCGCGGCCAGCAATTTCGTGTTCCGGGTCGACGACCCGGCCGAGATGGAGGCCAGGTGGGCCGACGCGGTCAAAGGCATTCAGGGCATGTCCTGGTACCTAATGGAAGCCGAGGGCCTGGACCTCGGCCCGGCCGGGCTGATGGTCGAGTCCTTCCTGGACGGGCACGAGCACCTGTTCGAAGCGCTGGTCTGGGACGACGAGGCCTACCTGGGCTCTGGAGTGGACCGGGTGACGGCGGAGGGTGAGACATTCGACGACGACGTGCACATCGCTCCGACGCGCCTGTCCGCCGAGCAGATGGCCGAGATCCAGCAGATCGTGAAGAAGGCGGCGTACGCGCAAGGCCTGCGACGCAGCGTCATGCACTCGGAGATCCGGTTCCACCAGGACAAGCCGTATGTGGTGGAGATGGCGATCCGGCCCGGCGGTGGCGGTCTCGACCTGGTCGGCCGGGTGACCGCGGACTACTGCCCGATCCGCGCGGTGATGAACGTCGCGCGCGGGGTGAAGCCGCGGGTCCAGCACTACTCCCCCACCGGCGTCTACATGATGGGCACCTGCTTGATCAGCGACGCCGGACAGGTGGAGTACATCAGCGTGCCGGACGAGATCGTTGAGTCCGAGCAGACGCTGATGGCGAAGATCACTGCCAAGCCGGGCGACATCATCAAACGACCGCCGAACGGCAACAACATCCTCGGCTTCTTGATCATCATCGGCACCTCGTACGACGATGTG
>DATAFN010000353.1:0-8876 GCA_036257435.1 Actinomycetes bacterium | reverse complement strand
CAAGGCCGGCGGCTGGTCGCAGCAGCGCTTCGCGCGGCGGCGGGAGGGACAGGCTCGGGCCGCGCTCGCCGAGGCGGCTGACCTGGCCGCCCGGCTGCTGCTGCCGACCCTGGATCGGCTGGACGCGGTGGTCCTTGGCGGTGACCGCCGGGCTATGGCCGGGCTACGCGACGATCGGCGGCTGCGCCCACTGTTCGAGCTGGCCACCGAGCGGTTCCTGACCGTGCCGGAGCCGCGGTTGGTCGTGCTGGCCGATACGCCACGGCTGTTCCGCGCGGTCCGGATCGAGCTGGCCGAGCCGGCCGAGCCGAACGCCGAGGATAACGGATCTGCCCGGTAGGCCGCCGTTGACTGTGCGATCGGGCAACGCCACGATTCATCCCAGCAATCTTGCGATGGGAGGTCCAGGGGGATGGATCGTATTCCGGTCGCGGTACATGCGGAGGATCCGTTATCCCAGGCTGGGGTCGCCAGCCAGCTCCGATCACGACCGGAGATCTTGATCGTGGAACCGGGCAGCCGGACCGAGCCGAGAGTGGCGGTGGTGGTGGCGGACAGCGCTGATGAGCCGACCATGCATCGGCTGCGGATCCTGCAACGATCGAGCTGCCGGGCCGTGCTGGTCGTCACCAAGGTGGACGACGCCGGGTTGGCCGCCGCCGTGGAGGCCGGGATGTCCGGCCTGGTGCGCCGGTCCGAGGCAACCGCGGACGGGCTGGCCGCAGCCATCTGCGCGGCGGACCGGGGTGAGGCCACCGTCCCGCCCGACCTGCTGGGCCGCCTGCTCGATCAGGTCGGCCGGGTCCAGCGCCAGGTGCTCACCCCGCGCGGACTGGCGTTCAGCGGCCTGACCGACCGGGAGATCGACGTCCTGCGGCTGGTAGCGGAGGGATACGACACCGCCGAGATCGCCGAGAAGCTCGCCTACTCGGAGCGCACGGTGAAGAACGTGTTGCACGACGTGACCGCCCGCCTTGGCCTGCGCAACCGCTCGCATGCAGTCGCCTACGCGGTGCGACAGGGTCTGATCTGAGCCGTGACCAGGAAGGGAGCGACGGTGGCGGGTCTCGACTCGAGCGCGCTCAACCTGCACGGTCAGACTGCCGCACGGTTCAACTCCAGCTGGACCTTGGTCAATCGGCGGGTGGAGCCGGCCCGAGGGTGCCAATGCCCGGAGGGCGAGATGTGCTTCCGGGTGACCGGCGTAGTCAGGTCCCGGTTCCGAGCCACCGTGACCATCAAGATGCCTGCGGTACCGCCGGGTCTGACCCCGTGCCAGCGCCGCCGCCTGCATACGTTCATCAACACGGTCCTGTTCAGTCACGAGCGCGAGCATCGATCGAGGCTGCAGAGCTACGACGGCGTCGTGGATACGCCTGTCGACGTGACCGGGTGCTGGCCGAGTCAGGTGCGGATGGAGCTGCAGCTGGTTCACGACGAGGTGGACGGCCGCCGTCGGGACGCCGCACGTGACCTCTCGGCCGAGATCGATCCGTTCACTCCCGAGCTGGATCTCGACTGCGACTAGGCGGGATTTGACCGCCGGCCTCAGCGCTCCCTGCGGACTGCGGCCACTGCCGATCGGAGCTGGTCACGGCGGACCGGGCAAAGGCAGGTCCAGACTGGGAACATGCAGGGCCTACCGGAGCTGATCAGGCCGATGCTGGCGGTGCCGGGTCCGTTGCCGTACGCCCGCCGGGACCACGAGTACGGCTACGAGCTGAAGTGGGACGGGGTGCGGACGGTCGGCTATTTCGGCATGAGCCGCCCCCGGCTGATGTCGCGCAACGACCGGAACGTGCTGGTCAGCTACCCGGAACTGGTCGCCTTGGAGTCCGCGGTCGGCGACCAGCGGTTGGTGCTCGACGGTGAGATCGTCGCGCTCGATCCGTCCGGGCGGCCCAGCTTCGGGCAACTGCAGCAGCGGATGCACGTCGCCGACCCGAGGCAGGCCGCCCGGCTGGCAGCCACCAGGCCGGTGAACTATCTGTTCTTCGACCTGCTGTTCATGGACGGCCGGGACCTGACCGAGCTGCCGTACGCCGCCCGGCGCGAGCTGCTCGAGGCACTCGAGCTGCGCGGGCCGCGCTGGGACAGCCCGCCGTACTTCGAGGGCGGTGGCCGCGATGCGCTCGAGGTAAGCCGGCGGCAGGGGCTGGAAGGGATCGTGGCCAAGCGGCTTGATTCGGTGTACCAGCCTGGGCGGCGTTCGCCGGACTGGATCAAGGTCAAGATCTTCCGTACTCAGGAAATCGTGATCGGCGGCTGGAAGCCCGGGCAGGGCAGTCGCAGCCGGACGTTCGGCTCGCTGCTGATGGGGATCCCCGACCGGAAAGGCGGGCTGGACTACGTCGGCCACGTGGGCAGCGGCTTCACCGAGCGCGTGCTGGCCGACCTGCAGGCCCGGCTACGGGCGCTCGAGCAGGCCGGCACGCCGTTCACCTCGGACGTTCCGGCCAAGGACGCGAGGGACGCGCGCTGGGTACGGCCGGAGCTGGTCGGTGAGGTGGCGTACGGCGAGTGGACTCCGGACGGTCGGCTGCGGCATCCGTCCTGGCGGGGGCTACGCCCGGACAAGGATCCCGGCGCGGTCGTTCGGGAGTAGCGCACGCCACCCGGGGTGCTTCAATGGGCGGCGTGCGCAGGTACGCGATCGCCGGATTCGCGCTGGCGTTGCTGTCGGCCGGATGCGGCGGGAACGGAGGCCAGGTGAGCTCCACCGCTCCGGCCGCCATCACGGTGACCAGCCAGGCCTTCGCCGAAGGCGCGCCGATCCCACCGGTGTACTCCTGCCGTGGCCGCAACGTCTCACCACCGCTGGCCTGGTCCGGCGTCCCGGCGCAGGCGAGCGCGCTCGCGCTGGTGGTGGACGATCCGGACGCGCCACGAGAGACGTTCACGCACTGGGTCGTGGTCGACTTCCCGCCGACCACGGCGTCGCTGGGCGAGAGCGAGGTGCCACCGGGTGGCGTCCAGGCCAGCAATAGCGCCGGCAACCCCCGCTACATGGGGCCGTGCCCACCCAGCGGTACGCACCATTACCGCTTCACGGTGTACGCGCTGTCCGACCGGCTCGGCCTGGCGGACGGCGCCGGCCTCGACGAGGCGCAGCGCGCGATCGCCGACCACGCCATCGCCCAGGGCACGCTGACCGGCACCTTCGCCGCGTAATCGGGGCACGCTGCCGCGGGCGGGTGGGTGTGCCGGTTACCCGTGGGCGAGCGCGGCCGCGGCGGCGGCGCGACCGGTGCGAACCGCGCCCTCCATAGTGGCGAGTCCGATTCCGCCCAGGACACCGGCGCCCAGCACAGCCCGGCGAGACGGTGCTACTGCCGGACGCTGCGGCCCGGGCCACGGAGAGCGCGCCGTCATGTGGTCAGAACCAGATCGAGATGCGCAGGTCGGAGCCAATCTCCGGTATCGTTCGGCACACTGCGTCGAGGGTTCGGCCACGGACCCTGGTGGCTTGCTCCGGATGCGTCATGACCGGTCTAGGTTCCCTCCTGGGCTCCGGACGGACCGGTTTGAGCTTCGCCAGCGGTCTTGCCGGTGTCAAGATCATCGGTCTGGCCAACGACCGTTCGCGCAGGTCAGCACGTCAGCACGGTCCGTACATGAGCACGAAGCAAGTCAGCACGAAGCACGTCGGCAAGCGAGCACCTTGCACGTTGGCCAGGAAGGATTGCCAGTGCGGGACTTAGCGGTCCTGTTCGACCCCGACTCGGTCGCGGTCGTTGGGGCCAGCGACGACCCCAGCAAGTGGGGACACGCGATTGCCCGGCAGGCGCTGCGTGGTGCCAACCGGCGCCCGGTGCACCTGGTCAACCAACGGGGCGGCAGCGTGCTCGGCCGCCCGGCGGCGCGCTCACTGGCCGAGCTCGATGACCCGATCGACCTTGCGGTGCTCGCGGTGCCCGCGGCCGGCTTCGAGAGCGCGGTCGAAGACGCACTGGCCGGCGGCGCGAAGGCGATCGTCGGGATCACCGCCGGTCTCGGCGAGACCGGTCCGGTCGGGCTGGCTCGGCAGGAGGCGATCACCGCCCGGATCCGCTCGGCCGGCGCGGTACTGGTCGGGCCGAACTGCCTGGGTGTGGTCGACAACAGCACCGAGCTGTACCTGAGCTCCGACGCGTTCGAGCCCGGCTCGATCGCGCTGCTCAGCCAGAGCGGCAACGTTGCGTTCGAGGTTCAGCTGTTGCTGGCCAGGCACGGGCTCGGGTTCTCCCGGTTCGTCTCCCTCGGCAACCAGGCCGATCTCACGGTGACCGATCTGGTCGCAGACTGCATCACGCACGAGCAGACCCGGGCGATCGCGGTCTACGCCGAGGATTTCCTCGACGGTCGGGGTTTCGCCGCAGCCGCCGGCGCCGCGGTCGCCGCCGGAAAGCCGGTCGTGGTGCTGGCCGTCGGCCGAAGCGCCGCGGCGGCCCGCAGCGCGGCATCCCACACTGGCGCGATGACCAGCCCGATGGACGTAGTCGAGGCGGCGTGCCGGCAGGTCGGCGTGCAGCGGGCCCGGACCCCGCGCGAGCTGGCGGACCTCCTGGCAGTACTGAGCCAGCCGCGCCGGCCGGCCGGCCCGCGGGTGGCGATCGTCACCGACGGCGGTGGGCACGGCGTGATCGCCGCGGATGCGGCCGAGGCGGCCGGTCTACGGGTACCCGAACTCCACCCCGAGGTGCGCGACCAGCTTCGCGGCGTGCTGTGGGCACCGTCAGTGGTGACCAACCCGGTCGACCTGGCCGGGCTGGGCCAGCAGGACCCGCACAGCTACGCCGAGACGATCCGCGTTTTGCTGGAGGCCGAGCAGGTCGACTCGGTGCTACTGACCGGAACGTTCGGCGGCTACCCGGTGCGGGTGAGCCCGGCGGACGCCGAACCCGAGCGGACCGATGCGCCCGCGGCCGACGAGATCGCCAAGGTGATGGCCGGTGCCACCAAGCCGCTACTGGTGCAGTCGGCGTATCCAGACTCGCCGGCCTGCCAGGTGCTGGTCGACGAGGGCATGCCGGTCTTCCCGGCGGTCGAGGACGCGGTTGCCGCACTCGCCGGCTTGATCGGATCGGGGCCTACCGATCGGGCCCCGGAAGGGCTGGCGCCGCTGCCCAGGCCGGCCCGGCCGCTGTCGAGCGGTGGGTACCTGGCCTGCCGGCAGTTGCTGGTCGGTGCCGGTGTCGCAGTCGCCCGGTCGATCGAGATCCGTACCGAGTCCGAGGTCCGGGCGGCGGCCGCCAGGCTCCGCCCGCCGTACGTGCTCAAGGCGATGGGCAGCCAGCACAAGTCCGGCTCGGGTGGGGTGGCGCTCGGCCTGTCGGATCTCGATGCACTGCTGACCGCACACCGGCGGATGCAGCGCCGGCTGGAGCCGGCAAGCTTCACCGTGGAGGAGATGGCCGACCTCGCCGACGGGGTCGAGCTCATCGTCGGCTCCCGGTGGGACCCGCGGTTCGGCCCGGTGCTGATGGTCGGGCTCGGCGGCGTGCTGACCGAGGTACTCAATGACGTGAGCTTCGCGCTCGCCCCGGTCCACGAGGCCGGAGCGCGCCGGTTGCTGGGGCGGCTGCGGGTTGCCGCACTGCTCGGTGGGGTGAGTGGCCGGCCAGCGGTCGACCTCGGCGCGGCCGCCGCGACGATCGCGCGGTTCAGCACTCTCGCGGCATCCCATCCGGAGATCACCGAGATGGAGATCAACCCGCTGCTGGCGACCCCGAGCGGTGCGGTGGCCCTGGACGCGCGCGCCGTGCTCGGCTAGACCGGGCCGCCACCCCGGCGGCTCGCGCCGGCGGCCGGCGACATGGTCGCCTACCTCGAGGCCGTAGCGAGCCGACCCGTATTCTGGCCATTACCGCGCACGTCCGCCGTTGCCGTGTCGTGCGACCACGATCATCCACGTCATCGGAGTGCGAACGATGCCAGGAACGAACCTGACCAGGGCCGAGGCGGCCGAACGCGCCGAACTGCTGCGCGTCCAGAGCTATCGGGTGGAGCTGGATCTGACTACCGGGCCGGAGACGTTCCGCTCGGCAACCCGGATCGCGTTCCAGTGCAAGCGGCCGGGCGCGGCCACGTTCGTGGACCTGATCGCGCCGCAGGTGCACGAGATCGTGTTCAACGGCCGCCGGCTGGACCCCTCGACCGTTTACGTCGACAGCCGGATCGAGCTGGCCGATCTCGCCGCCGACAACGTGCTCGAGGTAGTGGCCGATTGCACCTACGTCCGCACCGGTGAGGGCCTGCATCGCGCCACCGACCCGGCCGACGGCAACGTGTACCTGTACACCCACTTCGAGGTGCCGGACGCCCGCCGGGTGTTCGCCAGCTTCGAGCAGCCGGACCTCAAAGCCACCTGGCAGCTCACCGTGACCGCGCCGGCAGACTGGCAGGTGGCATCCTGCTCGCCGACTCCGGAGCCGGTGCCGGCGAGCGAGGCCTCGGTGTGGGAGTTCGCCCCGACGCCGCCGATCTCGACCTACATCACGGCGCTGGTGGCCGGCCCGTATCACGTGGTCAGGGACCGGCACGCGATCGACGGCAAGGTCATCCCGCTCGGTGTCTACTGCCGGGCCTCGCTGGCCCAGTACCTGGACGCCGACGAGATCTTCGAGGTCACCAAGCAGGGCCTGGACTTCTTCAGCAGCACTTTCGACTACCCCTACCCGTTCGAGAAGTACGACCAGCTGTTCGTGCCCGAGTTCAACGCCGGCGCGATGGAGAACGCCGGCTGTGTGACGTTCCGGGACGAGTTCGTGTTCCGGTCCAAGGTGACCGACACCGCGCGGCAGGACCGCGCCGACGTGATCCTGCACGAGATGGCGCACATGTGGTTCGGCGACCTGGTCACCATGCGGTGGTGGGACGACCTGTGGCTGAACGAGTCGTTCGCGACCTACGCGTCCAATGTGGCGCTGACCCGGGCGACCCGCTGGACCGAGTCGTGGACCAGCTTTATCAACCTGTGGAAGACGTACGGGTACGCCCAGGACCAGCTGCCCTCCACCCACCCGATCGTGGCCGACATGCCCGAGCTCAACCAGGTCTGGGCGAACTTCGACGGCATCGCCTATGCCAAGGGCGCGTCGGTGCTCAAGCAACTGGCCGCGTACGTGGGATTCGACGAGTTCTTCGCCGGGCTGCGGCACTATTTCAAGCGGTTCGCCTGGGGCAACACCTCGCTGGCCGACCTGCTGTCCGCGCTCGAGGAGTCGTCCGGCCGGGACATGCAGGCGTGGGCCGCCGAGTGGCTGAACACCGCCGGTGTGAACACGCTGCGGCCGGAGCTGACCGTGGACGCGGATGGCGACATCACCTCGTTCGCGGTGCTGCAGGAGGCCCACCCGGACTGGCCGACACTGCGGACCCACCGGATCGCGATCGGCGTCTACGACCAGTTGCCGACCGGTGCGCTGACCCGGCGGCACCGGGTTGAGATAGACATCGCCGGGCCGCGTACCGAGGTGCCCGAGCTGGCTGGGGTTCCGCGCGGTGACCTGGTGCTGCTGAACGACGATGATCTGACCTTCGCCAAGATCAGGCTGGACCCGGACTCACTGGCCACCGTGGTCCGGTCGGTGGCCGAGATCGATCCGTCGATCGCTCGCGCCCTGAGCTGGGCTGCGGCGTGGGACATGTGCCGCGACGGGGAGATGCCGGCCCGCGAGTACGTCGCGATGGTGGTCGGCGGTGTCGGCGCCGAGCAGGACATCTCGGTCGTCGATTCGCTGCTCGGCCGCCGCGCGGGCACCGCGATCGACGAGTACGCCGACCCGTCCTGGCGCGCGGAGGGGCGGCGCCGCATCGCCGCCACCATGCGGGAGCTGATGGATCAGGCCGAGCCGGGCAGCGACCATCAGCTGGCGTGGGTACGCGGGCTGGTGTGGTCGGCGACGGATGAGCCGGATGTCGAGTTCGTCCGCGGCCTGCTCGACGGCTCGGTGACGGTACCGGGGCTGGCCGTGGATGAGGACCTGCGCTGGCGGATCGTGATCCGGCTCGCCGCTCGCGGGCTGATCGGTCCGGACGAGATCGCCGAGGAGCTGGCCAGGGATGCGACCGCGATGGGCGAGGAGAAGGCGACCACCGCCCGGGCCGCGCTGCCGCTGCCGGACACCAAGGCGGCCGCCTGGCGGCAGGCCCTCGGCGAGGTCGACGTGACCAATGCGATCCAGACCGCCGCAGCGATCGGCTTTGTCCAGGCCGACCAGCAGGACGTGCTGGAGCCGTACTTCGACGCGTACTTCGACTCGATCGCGGACTTCTTCGGTCGGGCCTCGGCCACCGCCGGTCTGTACGTGACCCAGCTGGTCTATCCGCGGCACCGGATCGAGCAGTCGACGCTGGACCGAACCGACCAGTTCCTCGCCTCGCCCGATCTGCCGCCCGCGCTGGGCCGGCAGATCCTGGAGGCCAAGGACGGCGTGGCCAGGGCGTTGCGGGCCCAAGCCTGTGACATCGCGGCCGGTCGATCCGCCATGCCGGCTGACTAGTCTCTAGCCATCGGTCGGCGATCGGAGGCGGCGATGACGTGGTTCGACTCGGTCGCCGACGCGCAGGCCCGGCTGGAGGCGACCGGCTACATCGCGACCAGCGAGATCGCCACCACGGTGTTCCTCGCCGACCGGCTCGGTAAGCCCCTGCTGGTGGAAGGGCCGGCCGGAGTTGGTAAGACCGGGCTCGCCACGGCGGTCGCCGAGGCGGCCGGCGCCGAGCTGGTCCGGCTGCAGTGCTACGAGGGCCTAGACGAGACCAGGGCGCTGTACGAGTGGAACTACAAGAAGCAGTTGCTGCGGATCCAGGCCTCGTCGACCGATGCGGGCTGGGCCGCCGTGCACGACGACGTGTTCAGCGAGGAGTTCCTGCTCGAGCGACCGCTGCTGCGG
>DATAFN010000340.1:0-13424 GCA_036257435.1 Actinomycetes bacterium | reverse complement strand
TACGCGGACGCGATGGTGCGGTCGCGGGCGTTCTGGTTGAAGTCGATGAAGATCCGCGAGCCGCGCTCCTCCTTCCACCACGCGCTGGTAACCAGGTCCGGCCGGCGCCGTTCGAGCTCGCGCGCGACCGCGATCGCGCCGTACCGCACCTCGGTAAATGTCCAGCGGGGCTCGAGCCGGATCGCGACGTGGATGCCGCGCCCGCCGGAGGTCTTCGGGAAGCCGACCATGCCGAGCTCAGCGAGCAGTCCCCGCAGCTCGCTCGCCACCACCGCCGCATCGGCGAAATCGGTGCCCGGTTGCGGATCGATGTCGATGCGGAGCTCGTCCGGATGGTCGGCGTCGGCACGGCGGACCGGCCACGGGTGGAACGTGAGCGTGCCGAGGTTGGCCGCCCAGGCCACGGTCGCCACCTCGGTCGGGCAGACCTCGTCTGCGGTCCGGCCACTCGGGAACGCGATCGTCGCGGTTTCCACCCAGTCGGGCGCGAACTTCGGGACGCGCTTCTGGTAAAACGCGTCGCCCTTGTTGTCGCCGCGGGTAGACAGCTTCGCGCCCTCGAACACCCCGGACGGCCACCGCTCCAGCGTGGTCGGTCGCTCGTACAGCGCGCGCAGAATGCCCTCGCCGCAGTCGACGAAGTGCTGAACCACGTCGAGCTTGGTGACCCCGCAGTCGGCGAAGTAGACCCGGTCCGGGTTGGAGATCTTGACGGTGCGTGCACCGACTTCTAGCTCGATCGACGGAGCTGCAGGCATGACCGCACGGTAGCGAACCGCGCCGACAGCCGCCGGAACCCGTTCGACCGGGCGGGGGCCGCCACGTGTCGAACGACCGAGCTGTCCGGATGTCGCCGGTTAATTGTGCGTGCACCCGATTCCCAGACCGAGGCCGCTGTGTAACGCTCCCAGAACTGACCGGAGTGAATAACAGGAGGGGGCGCACCCCGTCATGTCGAAACGGAACCGAACCCGAACCGTGCCGCTCACGGCTGCGCTAGCGCTGCTAGTGGGCGGCATCGGCGCCGCCACCTTAGCCGGGACCCCGGCCGCCGCGGTGTCCGCCGACGTCGTCATCAGCGAGGTCTACGGCGGCGGCGGCAATTCCGGCGCGACGCTCACCAACGACTACATCGAGCTGTACAACCGCGGCACCGCGCCGGTTGACATCTCCACCTGGAGCGTGCAGTACGGCTCGTCGGCGGGCACCACCTGGCTGCGCACAAACTTGTCCGGCACGATCCAGCCGGGCCGGTGGTACCTGGTGCAGGAGGCAGCGGGCGCCAATCCCGGCACTCCACTCCCCACCCCGGACGCGACCGGCACGATCGCGATGTCCGCCACCGCCGCCAAGGTTGTGCTGGTTACCCACCAGACGACGCTGACCTGCGGCATCATGTGCGGCGCCGCGGACGGCGTGTATGACCTGGTCGGCTACGGGACGGCCAACGTCTTCGAAGGCTCGGGCCCGGCGCCAGGGCTGTCGAACACCACGTCGGCCAGCCGGGCCCAGGACGGCACCGACACCGACGAGAACTCGGCGGACTTCACCGCCGGCGCCCCGAACCCGCAGAACTCCGGGTCTGAGCCACCGCCACCGCCTCCGGTCAAGACGATCAATGAGATCCAGGGCGCCGCGCACCGCTCGCCGCTGGACGGGCTCGCGGTCGCCGACGTGCACGGCATCGTCACCGCCAAGCGCAACAACGGCTTCTGGATGCAGGACCCGGCCCCGGACGCCGATCAGGCGACCAGCGACGGGCTGTTCGTGTTCACCAGCTCCACGCCGACTGTGAACGTCGGTGACGACGTGCTGGTCGACGGCACCGTGGCCGAGTTCCGGCCGGGCAACGACCCGGTGAACCTCGCCACCACCGAGCTCACCGCGCCGCAGGTGACCGTGCAGGCCACCGGTGTAACACTGCCGGTAACGCTCGTCGGGCCCGGCGGCCGGACCGCGCCGACGACCGTCATCGAGGACGATGCGACCGGCGACGTGGAGAACTCGGGCGTGTTCGACCTGGCCACTGACGGCATCGACTTCTACGAGTCGCTGGAAGGCATGCACCTGGAGCTGCAGGACGTGGTCGCGACCGGCCCGCGCTCCGGCTTCGGCGAGATCCCGGTACTGCCGGCCAACGGTGCCGGCGCGGGTGTCCGCACCAACCGGGGCGGCATCCTGCTGCGCTCGAACGACACGAACCCGGAGCGGATCTTCCTCGACGACGTGCTGGCGCCCACGCCGGTCATGGACGTCGGCGACACGATCCCGGGCTCGTTGTTCGGCGTTCTCGATTACTCGTTCGGCAACTTCAAGCTGCTGGTCACCAGCACCCCGACGGCGCAGCGCAACGGGCTGGCCCGCGAGGTCACCGCGGTCGGCAGCCACAAGGACCTGGCGATCGCCACGTTCAACGTGGAGAACCTCAGCCCGGTCGACCCGCCGTCGAAGTTCGACGAGCTGGCCCAGATCATCGTGATGAACCTGCGCTCGCCCGGGATCGTCGTCGTCGAAGAGATCCAGGACAACACCGGTCCGGTGAACGACGGCACGGTTGCTGCGGACCAGACGTTCGCGCTCCTGATCAACGCGATCAGTGCGGCCGGCGGTCCCACGTACGACTGGCGCTCGATCGACCCGGTCAACAACTCCGACGGCGGCCAGCCGGGCGGCAACATCCGGGTCGGCTTCCTGTTCCGCACCGACAACCCGGACCTGCAGTTCGTCGACCGTCCGGGCGGCGGCTCTACCACCGCGGTCGACATCGTCAAGGTCGCCGGCCAGGTCCAGCTGACCAGCAGCCCAGGCCGGATCGACCCGACCAACCCGGCGTTCACCAACAGCCGCAAGCCGCTGGCCGCGGAGTTCATGTTCCGCGGCAAGACCGTGTTCGTGGTGGCCAACCACTGGAACAGCAAGGGCGGCGACAACCCACTGTTCGGCCGGTTCCAGCCGCCGGTGGCGGTGACCGAGACCCAGCGTGCCCAGCAAGCCACCGTGGTGGCCGACTTCGTCCACGATGTGTTCGGGCTCGCATCGAACGCGAACGTCGTGATCGCCGGTGACCTGAACGACTTCGACTATTCGGCCGCGGTCGGCATCGTCACCGCGACCGGCATGCTCGATCTCCCGTCGACGCTGCCGGACGGGGAGCGCTACACGTACGACTTCGAAGGCAACTCGCAGGTGCTCGATCACATCCTGATCAGCCCGGCGATGGCGGCGCGCGGGTTCGTCTACGACGTCGTGCACGTCAACTCGGAGTTCGCCGACCAGGCCAGCGACCATGAGCCGCAGGTGGCCAGGGTCAAGTCCAAGTGAGGTGAGACCGCACCACCGGTAATGGACGGGCCCGCGCTCCGATGATCAAGGAGCGCGGGCCCATTTCCGTGCGGCGGTACGCTCGAAACCATGGGTTACCCGGTGAACAAGACCAAGGAGCAGTGGCGGGCCGAGCTGACCCCGGATGAGTACCACGTGCTGCGCGAGGCGGGCACCGAGCGGGCCGGGATCGGCGAGTACGTCGACACCGAAACGGTCGGCGTGTACCGGTGCCGCGCCTGCGGAACGGAGCTGTTCCGGTCGGAGACGAAATTCGACTCACACTGCGGCTGGCCCTCGTTCTACGCACCGCAGGACTCCGCCGCGGTCGAGCTGCTCGCCGACCGCTCCTTTGGCATGATCCGCACCGAGGTCCGGTGCGCGAACTGCGGCTCGCACCTCGGTCACGTGTTCGACGGTGAGGGTTACGACACCCCGACCGACCAGCGGTACTGCATCAACTCGATCTCGCTACGGCTCGAACCGACCCACGCCTAGCCGGCTGCGCCCGTCCCGGCCAGGCGGCGGATCGTGCCGGCGCGCAGGTCGACCTGGTGCGCATCGGGAAAGCACAGCCCGGCCCAGAACTCGCCGGGATCGGCCAGTCCGATCCGCGCGGTCAGCCACACCGTCATCGCCATCCCGTGGCTGGCAACCACCAGCGGCACTTCACCGGCCACCGCGAGCTGTTCGGTGACGCCGGCGTCGAACCGCCGCGCCACGTCGGCCCGTGGCTCCCACCCGTCGTGGTCAAAGCCGGTCACGTAAGCGTGCCGCAGCTCGCGGAACTCGCCTTCCCACGGCTCGCCGACGCGGAACACCTCGTTGAACCGGGCGTCGCGGTCATCCACCGACCCGGCCGGCTCGAGTGTCTGCCACGCCTTCGGCTCGTTACTGCCAACCAGCCGGGCGCCGGCCGGAAGCAGCCGGGCGAGCACGGCTGCGGCCGTGCGACCGTCGTCGCTCAGCTCCCACTCGTGCACAGGCACGTCGGGCCCGAACGCCGGCATCGCGTGCCGAACCAGGATCAACACCTACGGCAGCCCGGCCACCAGTTCCGCGATCGGCTTGCGCCGGCCGGTGTAGAACGGCACCTCCAGCCGGGTATGCCGGCGTGCCTGGGCGCCGCGCAAGTGCCGCATCAGGTCGGTGATCCGGTACAGCTCGTCCGCCTCGAACGCGAGCATCCATTCGTAGTCGCCGAGCGCGAAGCTGGACACCGTGTTGGTGCGCACATCCGGATACTCCCTTGCCATCCGGCCGTGCTCGGCGAGCATGGCGCGCCGCTCGTCCGGCTCGAGCAGGTACCACTCGTAGGACCGCACGAACGGGTAGACGCAGACGAACGCGCGCGGTTCCTCCTCAGCCAGGAACACGGGCACGTGGCTCCTATTGAACTCGGCCGGGCGGTGCAACGCGAGCTGGGACCACACCGGGTCGCTCGACTGACCGAGCGCGGTCCGCCGGAACCGGGCGTACGCGTCCTGCAGGTCACCGCTGTCCGGCGCGTGCCACCAGATCATGAAGTCCGCGTCCGCGCGCAGCCCCGCGACGTCGTACGTGCCGCGCACGACCACATCCTTGGCGGCGAGCTGCTCGAACAGTTCCGCCACCTCGGCGGCCACCCGATCCCGGCCGTCGATCGGCAGCCGGGCCGCGTCGGCGCGGGCGCGGAACACCGACCACATCGTGTACCTGATGATCTGGTTGAGATCGCGCGCCTTCGGCCTCCTCACGGCGGTCAGCCTACCGAGCGCACCGCTCCCGCTTCAGCGCGCGTACCGGCCAACCCGGCCAGCACCTGTTCGGCCGCCGACCTGCCGCCACCAATACAGGCCGCCACGCCGACCCCGTCGTAGGCAGCCCCGCAGACCGCAAGCCCGGGATGGGCGGTGATGGCGGTCCGGATCCGGTCTACCCGCTGCCGGTGCCCGACCCGGTACTGCGGCAGCGCCCCGCCCCAGCGGCTGACCAGCACGTCCACCGGCCCGGCGCGGATTCCGATCAATCCGGCCAGCTCCGCCGCGGCCAGCCGGCCAAGCTCGGCGTCGTCGTGCTGCAGGTCCTGTTGTTCGCCGTAGCGGCCGATCGATACCCGGACCAACACCGTCCCCGGCTCCGCGGCGGCCACCCAGCTCCACTTCGCCGAGGAGAACGTCACCGCTTTGGCCACCCGGCGCTCCACCGGCGGCACCAGGAAGCCGCTACCCGCCAGCCGCGGCATCGCCGCCCGCGGGTATGCCAGCGTCACGATGGCCACGCTGGCATAGTCGATGCCCGCCAGCTCTGCGGCCGCGTCCGGAATCTCGGCCTGCAGCAACCGCGCGGCCGGTGTGGCCGGGACCGCTAGTACGACCGCGTCCGCATCGAACCACTGCCGATCGGCTGCGGTCGGACGGGTGGTGCCGTCGACCAGCAGGCGCCAGCCGTCCGGGCTGCGCCGCAGCTGCCGTACCGTCGCCCCGGTCCGCACGGTCGCCCCCGCACTGGTGGCGACCGCGGCTGGGAGCCGACCGACCCCGCCAGGGAGGCCGGCGAACACCGGCCCGAGCGTGCCGGCGGGCGCCGGCCCGGACGTCCGCACCCGGTGAGCAGCGGTCAGCAGGGATCGGTGCCGTCCGGCCGCGGCGGCCAGCTCCGGCATTGTGGCGGCGAACGAGAGCTCGTCGGCACGGCCCGCGTACACGCCGCCGAGCAGCGGCTCGACCAACCGATCTACCACTTCGCGACCCAGCCGTGCGGCCACGTACCGGCCGACCGGAACGTCGGTACCGAAGTTGGTGCGCGGCAGCACCCGGTCCAGCGGCACCCGGGCCAGCCCACCGCGACTGAGCAGGCCGCTGGCGGCGAGCGGGCCGAGCTCGGCCGGCACGCCCATCACCTGGGCGGTTGGTAGCTGATGCAGCCTGCCCCTGGACCAGATCCCGGCCACGGTGGTCACCGGGTAGGCGATCTGGTCGCCCAGCCCGACGTCCTTGATCAGGTCAACCGCCTCCGGGCGCCGGGTCAGCAGCGCCTCCGCGCCCTCGTCTACGCAAAGACCGGCCACCTCGCCTAGGCGAAGTTTGCCGCCGATCTTCGGCGCCGCCTCGAACACGGTGATCGCGAGCTGGTCGCCACCGGATCGGCGCAGGTAGTGGGCAGCTGCCAGGCCAGCAATGCCCGCGCCGACGACGGCAATTCGGTGCGGGGCCCTGAGCTGCATGACGCCCCTTACGATGCCAGATCGTGACCAAATTGCCACCTCCCGGTCGGAACTCGTCGCAGGCACCGGCTCATCGAAGAGCAGGTGAAGCGGACCGACATGGGAGGTCGCGATGCGGTGGCGAGCAGGACGGTCGATCCCGGTCATCACGCTGGCCCTGGCCGGTGCGCTACTTGCCGGCTGCAGCAGCAGCTCGGACCAAGCCGGGGCCGGCCGTCAGGCGTCTCCCCTCGCCGAACAGGCTGGGACACCCGGCGGCGCCGACGACGACGGCAGCGGCGATGGCTCTGGCGGCGCTCCGGCACTCAGGGTCCAGGTCAGGGATCGCGCGGTCATCTACACCGGTGCGCTGACCGTCGAGGTGGATGACGTGTCGGCTGCTCTGCAGCGGATCGAAGCACAGGCGACCGCGGCGGACGGCCTGGTCGCCGACGAGCAGACCGACAACACGGTAGACCGCATCGGACCGGACGGGCTGACTCGCCGGCAGATCGCGTCCGCCACGATCGTGGTCCGGGTCCCGCCGGATGCGTACGCCAGGATGCTGGCCGCCATCGGCGAGCTCGGCACGGTGGTCCAGCAATCCCGCGGCGCCAAGGACGTGACCGAAGACATCGTCGACGTCGAGAGTCGGGTCAAGTCGGCAGAGGCGTCGGTGGCGCGGATCCGCAGGCTGATGGACGGCGCGAATGCGCTGTCCGACGTGGTGACGCTCGAATCCGAGCTCACCCGCCGGCAGTCCGACCTCGAGTCCCTGCAGAGCCGGCGAGTCGCACTCGCCGGCCAGGTCGACCTCGCCACCATCACCGCAACCCTGGTCCTCAGCGAGCCCGCCCCGGTGCAGCCGGACGAGGAGTCCGACCTCGGCTTCCTCAGCGGGTTGCGGGCCAGCTGGACGGCGCTGACCGGAGCGACGCAGATTGTGCTGACGATCGCCGGTGCGTTGCTGCCGTTCGCGGCGGTAGTGGCGATCGTCGGGATCCCACTGCTGCTGGTGCTGCGCCGCTACCGCCGACCCCCCGTCCCGGTTACGCCGGAACGGTCCGAATGACCGGCCGGCGGTGTAGACGGCTCAGCGGGCCGCGCCCCCGGTGTGGACCAGATCCACGATCCGGGCGAGCACGTCGGGGTCGGTGCCGGGCAGCACGCCGTGACCGAGGTTGAAGACGTGCCCAGGCGCCGCTCGCCCGGCGACTAGCACCCGATCCACTTCGGCGGCCACCGCTTCCCACGGCGCGAACAGCGCCGCCGGATCCAGGTTGCCCTGCACGGCGCGTCCCGCACCGATCCGCGCGGCTGCCTGGTCGAGCGGAACCCGCCAGTCCACCCCCACCACCTCGGCGCCCGCCTCGCCCAGTAGGCCGAGCAGCTCGCCGGTGCCGACTCCGAAATGAATCCGGGGCACCCCCTGGCCGGCCACCGCGGCCAGCGTGGCAGCACTGTGCGGGGCCACGAACCGGGCGTAGTCGGCGGCGGACAGGGCGCCCACCCAGGAGTCGAACAGCTGCACCGCACTGGCCCCGGCGTCGACCTGGACCTGCAGGAACACTCCGGCGATGCCGGCCAGGCGGGCCAGCAGGTCGTGCCAGAGCCGCGGCTGACCGTACATCAGCGCCTTGGTGCGCTCATGATGGCGGGACGGGCCGCCCTCGATCAGGTACGAGGCCAGCGTGAACGGCGCCCCGGCGAACCCGATCAGCGGGATGCCGCCAAGCTCGCCGCGAAGTTCGGCGACCGCGCGTGCCACGTAGTCCACGGCGGCGGGATCCAGCGGCCGGACCCGGTCCAGATCCGCGTCCGTCCGGATCGGGTCGGCCAACACCGGGCCGGTCCCGGCCACGATGTCGATCTCGAGCCCGGTCGCGGCCAGCGGCACCACGATGTCACTGAACAGGATCGCCGCGTCGACGCCGTACCGCCGCACGGGCTGCATGGTGATCTCGGTGACCAGGTCCGGTTGCCGGCACGCGGCCAACATCGGCACGCCCTGGCGAACCGTGCGGTACTCCGGCAGTGATCGACCGGCCTGACGCATGAACCACACCGGCTGGTGCGCGACCGGTTCACCCCGGCAGGCCCGGATGAACACCGACTCGCGCGGATCGGCGGCAGCCACCGACGCATCCTCGCATGCCGGCTCCACCCGGCCCCGGACGCACCTAGCCCCACCCAGCCGAGGACACGCCGGTTCCGGGACTTCCCAAGATCGGAGCGGGCGGCAACGTACGCTGCGGAACATGAGCGCCAGCCGTGAGCCGGACCGGGTGCCCGAGGTCTTCCGCCGCGCCCAGGCGAGCGTTCGGGCGGCCAAGCTGCGCTCCGAGGTGTCGCTGTCCGAGGCTCCGGCACCGACGCGGCTGGCCCCGCATGCACTTGCGCTGACGGCCGAAGTAAGCAGCGAGGGTACCGAGCTCGCCACCGGGCGGTTCGTGGTGCTGCACGACCCGGCCGAGCCGGCCGGATGGGGTGGTACGTTCCGGCTGGTCACCTATGTCCGCGCCGATCTCGAACCGGAAACCGCGGTCGATCCACTGCTCGCGGAGGTCGGCTGGAGCTGGCTGATGGAGGCGCTGGACGTGCGCGGCGCCAAGTACCTGGCCGCCAGCGGCACCGTCAGCCGGGTGTCGTCCGAGGGGTTTGGCGAGCTCGCCGACCGGCCGCCCGCGGCCGAGGTGGAGATCCGCGCGTCCTGGACCCCGATCGGCGACGATCTCGAGCCACATCTGGCCGCCTGGGGCGAGCTGCTGTGTACCGCGGCCGGGTTGCCACCGCTGCCGCCCGGAGTGACACCGCTGCGATCTGCCCGACCGCGAGCGCGCTGAGTTCCTCAAGGCCACCCGAGCCGAAGCCGATCTATCAGGTAAGGCCTTCGGCGGACCCGGCCCGATGCCTGGTTCGGCGAACGTCGTGGACCGGATCCACCCGACCGCAGCACAGGAGGACCGGTGACGGTACTTGCCGACGCCCATGTCCTGGCCCCCGCACTGGCGGGTATGCGGTTCACCGCGATGGTGGTCGTCCCGGATCCGTTCGCGCGAGCTCAGCTCGTCCGCCGGCTGCGCCCGCTGGGTGCCCGCGAGGTGGCCGAAGCGGCCACCGTCCTGCAGGCCCGAGCGTGGGCCCGCACATTCGGACCGCGCGACCTGTGCATCGCCGAGCCGGCGCTGCCCGACGGCTCCGGGCTCGCGCTGCTCGCCGAGCTGCGCCGCGCCGGGTGGCCGGGGTGCCTCGCCGTCTCACAGGTCGGCGACCTGCGGATGGTCGCCGCCGCGCTGCACGCGGGCGTACGCGGCTTCATCCTGTCCAGGGACCGCCGGCTCGGCCAGACCGAGGTCCCGCCGGCGGGCACCGCCTGGCCGGCCAGAACGGCGAGGCCGGCCAGCGGTGACCGCGTGCTCGGCGGGCTGTCCCGGCGCGAGGTCGAGGTGATCCGGCATGTGGCGGACGGCCGGTCGAACCGGGACATCGGCACCGCAATGGGGCTGTCCGAGCTGACCGTCAAGAGTCACCTGGCCCGGATCGCACGGAAGCTGGGCACCGGCGACCGCGCCGGCATGGTCGCGATCTCGCTGCGGAACGGCGTCATCACCTAGCCGTGGTAAGGAGCGCTCGAGTACTACGGTTGGGGTGTGAGCAGCGCCGCACCGACCAACGAGATCGACGAACCGATCCCGCTGCTCACTCCGCGCGACGGGCTGCCGGCCGTGGTGGTAGCTGCGCCCGAACTAGCCGCTATTGCCGCCCGCTTCGCCGCCGGCGCCGGACCGGTTGCGGTCGACGCCGAGCGGGCCTCCGGATACCGCTACGGCCAGCGTGCGTACCTGGTCCAGCTGCGCCGCCGGGGCGCCGGCACCACGATCATCGATCCGATCGCCTGCCCGGACCTGAGCCGGCTCGGCACGGCCATCGCCGACACCGAGTGGGTGCTGCACGCAGCCGGCCAGGACCTGCCGTGCCTGGCCGAGATCGGGCTGGCGCCGCGCCGGCTGTTCGACACCGAGCTCGCCGGCCGGCTGCTCGGATATCAACGCGTCGGACTCGGCACCATCGTGGAGGAGGTGCTCGGCTACCAGCTGGAGAAGGGGCACAGCGCGGTCGACTGGTCGACCCGGCCGCTGCCCGAACCGTGGCTGCACTACGCCGCGCTCGACGTCGAGGTACTGATCGAGCTGCGGGACGCGCTGGAGGCCGAGCTCCGAGCTACCGGAAAGCTCGACTGGGCGCACCAGGAGTTCGCCGCCATCGCGGCCGCGCCCACCCCGCCGCCGCGGCGGGAACCCTGGCGGCGCACCTCCGGCATCCACCGGGTTCGCCGGCCGCGGCAGCTCGCGGTGGTGCGCGAGCTGTGGCTGGCCAGGGACCGGGTTGCTCAGCAGCGCGACCTGTCCCCCGGCCGGGTGCTCGCCGACGCGGCCATCATCGAGGCGGCGATCCAGCAGCCGGCGTCGAAGGCACGGTTGACCGCGCTGCCGGCGTTTGCCGCGCGCGGACCTCGACGCGATCTCGACCGGTGGTGGGCCGCGATCGCAGCCGCGGGCCGGCTGGCCGACGAAGCGCTGCCCATTCCCTCGCCGGCCGCCGAGGGACCACCGCCGGCGCGTAGCTGGCCGGATCGCGATCCAGTCGCCGCGGAGCGGTTGACCGCGCTGCGGGCGGCCGTGGCCGCGATCGCCGACGAGCACAACCTGCCAACCGAGAACCTGCTCGCGCCGGACACCGTGCGCCGGCTGGCCTGGCAGCCGCCGGCCGACCTGTCCGCCGAGTCGATCGGCGGGTTCCTGACCGAGCACGGTGCCCGGCCCTGGCAGCGCGAGCAGACCGCGAAGGTGCTGGCCAAGGCGCTGGTTCGGCACCGGACCAAGGAGTCCGCGGGCTGACCGCGATCCGCGTGGGCATGGGTGGGTGTGCGGCGTTGTTACTTGTGAGTAGCATCTGTTCTACTACCTCGGACCGCGCTTGTAGAGGAGTGCCACGTGCCGCGAACCGTCCGCGACGTCGTCTTCGTCGACGGCGTCCGCACCCCGATCGGCAAGGCCGGGCCGGCTGGGATGTACGCCGAGACCCGCGCCGACGATCTGGTGATCAAGTGCATCCGTGAGCTGCTGCGCCGCAATCCGGCGTTGCCACCGGAGCGGATCGACGACGTCGCTATCGCCGCCACCACTCAGATCGGCGACCAGGGCCTGACTATCGGCCGGACCGCTGCACTGCTGGCCGGGCTGCCAGTCTCGGTGCCCGGCTACGCGATCGACCGGATGTGCGCGGGCGCGATGACCGCGGTTACCACGACCGCGAGCGGGATCGCGTTCGGTGCGTACGACGTGGTCATCGCCGGTGGGGTCGAGCACATGGGCCGGCACCCGATGGCCGAGGGGATCGACCCCAACCCACGCATCATCGCCGAAGGCCTGATCGATCAGTCCGCGGTCGTCATGGGCCAGACCGCGGAGAACCTGCACGACCGGTTCCCGCACCTGACCAAGGAGCGCGCCGACGCGTTCGCGGTGGCCAGCCAGGAGCGGCTGGCCAAGGCATACGCGGACGGCGCCATCCAGGCCGACCTGGTCCCGGTGGCCACTCGCAGCGCGGAGCAGGGCTGGACGCTGGCGACCGCCGACGAGGCGCCGCGGCCGGGCACGACGATGGCGGCGCTGGCCGGCCTGAAGACGCCGTTCCGGCCGCACGGCAAGGTCACCGCCGGCAACTCGGCCGGGCTCAACGACGGCGCGACCGCGTGCATCCTCGCCGCCGAAGACGTGGCCGCCGAACTCGGGCTGCCGACCCGGATGCGGCTGCTCGCATACGCCTTCGCCGGGGTGGAGCCGGAGATGATGGGCGTCGGGCCGATTCCGGCCACCGAGAAGGCGCTGGCCAAGGCCGGCCTGACCATCGACGACATCGGCCTGTTCGAGATCAACGAGGCGTTCGCGGTGCAGGTGCTGGCGTTCCTCGAGCACTTCGGACTCGCCGACGACGACCCGCGAGTGAACCCGTTCGGCGGCGCGATCGCGGTCGGCCACCCGCTGGCCTCGTCCGGAGTGCGGTTGATGACCCAGCTGGCTCGGCACTTCGAGGCGAACCCGCAGGTCCGGTACGGCATGACCACGATGTGTATCGGCATCGGTATGGGCGGCACGGTGATCTGGGCGAACCCGCACTGGGCCGGCGCGGAGGAGGGCGTCCAGGCATGAGCGAGACCGTCTTCGCCGACGAGATCGTCACCAACGCACTGGTGCGGCATCTGGATCTGCCGCTACAGGCCGGCCGCTTCGCGCTCATCACTTTGGACAACGGCCACGACCACACCAAGCCGAACACGTTCGGCCCGGGTGGGCTGGCCGCGCTGGACGCGGCTATCGACGAGGTGGCGGCCGCCGACGACCTGGTCGGGGTCGGCATCACCGGCAAGCCGTTCATCTTCGCGGTCGGCGCCGACCTGACCGGGGTCCCGCTCGTCCGCCGCCGCGAGGACGCGTACGCGATCGCTAAGGCGGGTCACGACGTGTTCCGGCGGCTCGGCGAGCTTTCGGTGCCGACGTTCGCATTCGTGAACGGTGCCGCGCTCGGCGGTGGCCTCGAGGTGGCACTGCACTGCACCTACCGGACCGTGTCCAGCGGCGCGTCGATGATCGGGCTGCCGGAGTGCTTCCTCGGCATGCTGCCCGGCTGGGGTGGCGCCTACCTGCTGCCGAACCTGATCGGCGCGAACCATGCGGTCACCGTAATGATCGAGAACGCGCTCAACCAGAACCGGATGCTGGCCGGGAAGGCGGCCCATGCGCTAGGCATCTTCGACGCGATCTTCGAGCCGGCCGACTTTCTCGAGCAGTCGCTGCTCTGGGCGGCGAGCGTGCTCACCGGTGCCACCGAGGTACAGCGACCGGAGCTGGACCGGGGC
>DATAFN010000339.1:0-2210 GCA_036257435.1 Actinomycetes bacterium | reverse complement strand
GTGGTCGACGGCCCCGTGGTCGACGGCCCCGTGGTCGACGGCCCGGTGTTCGACGGCCCGGTGGTCGGCTGGCCGGTGGTGGGTTCCATCGGGACAGGATCGTACGCACCGCGACTGGATGCCGACCGGCCGAACACCGATTCCCGCGAGAAAATAGATGGGCTCGACCCGCGGTTACACATCGCGTGTCCGCCGGGTGGCTCGAGCTGGACGTGCCAGGACGAGGAGGACGGTTAATGGCTGACCGCGACATCCCTGCGGTGTCGGTGCGTGACCTGGTCAAGCGCTATCCGAAGCGCCCCGTCAATGCGGTCGACGGGCTGTCGTTCGAGGTCAGTCCGGGCGAGATCTTCGGACTGCTGGGGCCGAACGGAGCCGGTAAGACCACTACCGTCGGCGTGCTCACCACGATGGTGCGAGCGACCAGCGGCAGCGCGAGCGTGGCCGGAGTCGATGTGGCGGTCGATCCGGTCGGCGCGCGGGCGCGACTTGCCGTGGTCCCGCAGCGCAGCAACCTGGACCGGTCGCTTACCCCGCGGCAGAACCTGGTGTTCCATGCCGCCTATCACGGGGTCGGCCGGGCCGAGCGCAACGCGAAAGCCGCCCTGCTACTCGATCAGTTCGGGCTGACCGAGCAGGCCGACATCAAGGTCGACTGGTACTCCGGCGGGATGGCGCAGCGGCTGATGATCGCCCGGGCGCTCATGCACGAGCCCGAGGTGCTGTTCCTGGACGAGCCGACCACCGGGCTGGATCCACAAGCTCGGCTGTTCGTCTGGGACCGGATCCGGGAGCTGCGCGAGCGTGGGGTGACGATTGTGCTCACCACGCACGACATGGACGAGGCGGCGGATCTAGCCGACCGGGTCGGCATCGTCGACCACGGCCGGCTGCTGGCACTGGACACGCCCGAGGCGCTCACCCGCGAGCTCACCGGCCAGTCGGTGCTCGACCTGGTGGTGCTCCCGTCCGAGCTGGACCAACCCCACGCGCTCGTCGCGGCGCTGGAGAAGCTCGACGGCGTGGAGCGCGCCGAACAGGTCGCGACCGGTCGGGAACTGCCGGCCGCCGTGGCGGGCGGCGGCCCGGACGGAATGGCCGAGATGCCCGGCGCGGCACCGGATGCTCCCGGATTCCCCGCCGCCGGCTCGAACGGGCGTGATGGCGCCGGTCCGGACCTGCGGATCCGGTTCTACCTGTCCACCGATCCGGCCAGCCTGCTGGGTCCGGTGGTGGCGGTGCTGACCGGGCGAGCAGCGAGCGTCTCTGACGTCCACATCGGCCGCGCCAGCCTGGAAGACGTGTTCATCGACCTGACCGGAAGGGCCCTACGGTGACGGCTCTCGACACAACAACCGTCCGGCAGACCGCTGGACCGGCCAGCGCCTGGCGCGCGTTCACCGCGATTCTCTGGCGGGACACCCTGGTGACCGGCAAGGAGTTCTGGGTCCTGCTGATCCAGGTAGCGCTGACCCCGCTGTTCATGCTGTTCATCTTCGCCAAGGTGCTCAGCCAGGCGAACTACGTCAGCGACGAGTACGGGCACCTGCTACTGCCCGGCATCGTGGCGCTGTCCGCATTCCTCACCGCGTTGCAGAGCGTCGCGTTCCCGCTGGTGATGGAGTTCGGCTGGACCAAGGAAATCGAAGATCGGCTCCTCGCGCCGCTCCCCACCAGTCTGGTGGCCGTCGAGAAGCTGTTGTTCGCGACGGTGCGCGGGCTGATCTCGGCGATCATCATCTACCCGATCGGCGCCCTGGTGCTCGGCTCGGCGCCGTGGCAGCCGGGGCGGCTGCCGCTGCTGCTGGTGGTGCTGTTGCTCGGCGCCTGGGTGGGGGCAGGTATCGGGATCACGATGGGCACCCTGGTCACGCCCGCCCGGATCGCCATCATGTTCGCGGCCATCCTGACGCCGCTGATGTTCACCGGATCCGTTCAGTACCCGTGGCCGTCGCTGGACAGCCTGCCGTGGTTCAAGTTCATCACCGCACTCAATCCGCTGACGTATTGCTCCGAGGGAGTACGGGCCGCAATGGTGCCGGACGTACCGCACATCGCGCCGTGGATCTGCGTAGTGGTTCTGATCATCTCGTCGATTGCGTTCACGGTGACCGGGCTGGCCAGCTTCCGGCGCCGAGCGCTGACCTAGGTCGCAAACGCCAGGCGACCCGACGCCGGATCCGGGCCCTACCGAGACCAGTCCTGGTGCA
>DATAFN010000291.1:0-3824 GCA_036257435.1 Actinomycetes bacterium | reverse complement strand
CACCGTGATCGGCTACCGCACTCCCGCGATCCGCGAGCGGATCCGCGCCGCCGGACGCTGGCGCGACGTGCCGTACGAAGACACCTCAGGCGCTGGTCAGATCGACCCGAGGACGCTGACCATCGCGGTGGACGACCTGCTACCGGCCGAACGGATCGTGGCCGTCGACTCCGGCAATTTCATGGGCTACCCGAGCATGTTCCTGTCGGTACCGGACAGCGGCGGCTTCTGCTTCACCCAGGCGTTCCAGTCGATCGGATTGGGACTGGCGACCGCGATCGGGGCGGCGCTGGCGAGGCCGGACCGGCTTCCGGTGGCCGCACTCGGGGACGGCGGCGCACTGATGGGCGTCGCCGAGTTGGAGACCGTGGTCAGGCTCGGGCTCCCCATGGTGATCCTGGTGTACAACGACGGCGGGTACGGCGCCGAGGTGCACCATTTCGGTCCGGACGGCTTCCCGCTGGACACCGTGCGGTTCCCCGACACCGACCTGGCGGCGATCGGCCGCGGCTTCGGCGCGGACGCGATCACGGTCCGGGAACCCGTAGACCTCGGCCCGCTCCGGGACTGGCTAAGCGAGCCGCCGGAACGCCCGATCCTGATCGACGCGAAGGTCACCCGGGACCGCGGGTCCTGGTGGCTGGAGGAGGCGTTCCGCGGCCACTGACCTGCCGCTAGTGGAAGCGGGTGAAGTCCGGCGGGCGCTTTTCGGCGAACGCTTGGGCGCCCTCCATGCCCTCGTCGCTGTGGGCAAACAGCTCGAGCCCATCGAACGCCAGGTTCGAGATGCCGGCGATGTGATCGGAGTCTGCATTGAACGAGTGCTTGAGGAAGCGCAGCGCGGTCGGCGAGTAGGACGCGATCTTCCGGCCCCAGGCCAGTGCGGTCGGCATCAGCTCCTCCGGCGGGACCACCTCGTTGACCAGGCCCCAGCGCTCGGCGGTGACCGCGTCGTACAGGTCGAGCAGGAACCAGATCTGCCTGGCCCGCTTCTCGCCCACCACCCGGGCCAGGTAGGCCGCGCCGAACCCGGCGTCGAACGAGCCCACTTTCGGGCCGGTCTGCCCGAAGCGGGCATGCGTGGCCGCCACGGTTAGGTCGCACAGCACGTGCAGCACGTGCCCGCCGCCGACCGCCACCCCGTTGACCGCCGCGATCACTGGCTTCGGGATGTCACGGATGATCCGGTGCAACCGCTCGATCTCGAAGGTGCCCCACTCAGTCTCGCCGTAGCCACCGGTCGCGGCCCGCTCCTTGACATCACCGCCGGCGCAGAACGCCTGGTCACCGGCGCCGGTCAGGATCACCGCGGCAACCGATGAGTCCGCCCAGGCGGTCTTGAAGGCGGCGATGAGCTCGTCCACGGTCCGCCCGCGGAACGCGTTGTACCGGTCCGGCCGGTCGATCGTGATGACCGCCACCCCGCCCTCGGCCACCGCGTAGCTGACGTCGGTGAGCTCCTCGACCTTCATCTAGACCTCACAAAGGATCGCGATGCCGAGCCCGACTCCGATGCAGGCGGCCGCCACGCCCAGGCCACCGCCGCGCCGGCCGAGCTCGCGGCACAGGTCGACCACCACCCGGGCGGCCGACGCTCCCAGCGGGTGACCATACGCGATCGCGCCGCCGTGCACGTTCACCCGATCCGGGTCAAGGTCTGGCAGGTCGTGCAGGCAGCTGAGCACCATCGCCGCGAATGCCTCGTTGATCTCCGCGAGGTCTACGTCGGCAAACGTCTGGCCGGTCTTGGCCAGTACCTTTTCGATTGCTCCGACCGGCGCGATCGAGAACCGGTCCGGTTCGGTGGCTACCACCGCGCTCGCTACCAGCCGCCCGATCGGACGTAGCCCCAGCTCGGCGCCTGCCTCGTGGGAGCCGATCAGCACCGCGATCGCGCCGTCGTTGAGCGGGGACGAGTTGCCGGCGGTCACCGCGCCGTGAGCGGTGTAGGCCGGTGGTAGCGCGGCCAGGGCCTCGGCCGACGTGTCCGGCCGGATCGACTCGTCCATGTACAGCTCGCCGACCGGCAGCACGTAGTCCGCGTGCCGGCCGTCCTTCCAGGCCGCGTGCGCACGCTGGTGCGAGCGCAGCGCCCAGGCGTCCTGCTCCGCCCGTCCGATCCGGTACTCCTGCGCGATCGACTCTGCGCACTCGCCGAGCGAGCGGGTCCATTGTGCGGGGAAGCGCTCGTTGACCATCCGCCAGCCGACCGTGCTGGCGTGCATGTCCATCCGGCGCGGCAGGAACTCGTCCGGTCGGGGCAGCACGAACGGTGCCCGGGACATGCCCTCGACCCCGCCGGCGAGTACCAGCCTGGCGTCATCGGTGCGGATCGATCGGGCGGCGTGTACGAGCGCCTCGGCACCCGAGCCGCACAGCCGGTTGACGGTAACCCCCGGCACGGTCACCGGCAGCCCGGCGAGCAGAGCGGCCATCCGCGCCACGTTGCGGTTGTCCTCGCCGGCGCCGTTCGTGTCACCGAGCACGACGTCGTCCAGGCGGGCCGGATCGAGCGCCGGGATCCGGCGTACCAGTTCCGCGATCGGAAGCGCGGCCAGGTCGTCGGTACGGATATGGGACAGCCCACCGCGGTACCGCCCGAACGGCGTCCGCACCGCTGCAAGCAGCCACGCGTCCGTGCCCATATGACGTCATCTTGACGCTCGTAACAAGAGCGTGACAAGTTTTCGACTTCCTACAATGCCTGCAGGAGGCACGCGTGTCCGCACGGGTCTGTCTGGTGACCGGCGCCGGCCGAGGCATCGGCCGGGCGATCGCGCTCGAGCTGTCCAGCGCCGGGCACCCGGTGGCGCTGACCTCGCGGACCAAGACCGAGCTGGACGAAACGGCCGCCACGCTGCCCGGCCCCTCCCTGGTCATCCCCGCCGACCTCACCGAGCCGGATGCGGCCGATGCCGTGTTCAGCCAGGTGGAGGCTGCCCTCGGTCCGGTCGACGTGCTGATCGCCAACGCCGGCACGGCTGCCTCCGCGCCCGTGCACCGCACCGACGACGCGCTCTGGGAGCGGCTGCTGGCGATCAACCTGACCGCGCCGTTCCGGTGCATGAGGCGCGCGATCCCGTCGATGCACCAGCGGGGTTACGGCCGGATCGTGGTGATCGGCTCGCTCGCCTCGAAGACCGGTGCCGCCTACATATCCGCTTACTGCGCGTCCAAGCACGGGGTGCTCGGCCTGGTCAGGGCGGCGGCGATCGAGCTGGCCGGCAGCGGGGTGACGGTGAACGCGGTCTGCCCCGGCTACGTGGACACGCCGATGACCGATGGCGCCGTTGAGGCCATCATCGCCAAGACCTCGCTGTCTGCCGAGCAGGCGCGGGCCACGCTGGAGCGGATGCAGCCGATCGGCCGGCTGATCACCGTCGAGGAGGTGGCTCGGGTGGTCACGATGCTGGTGGCGGACTCCGGCGCGATCACCGGGCAGGGGATCAACGTCGACGGTGGCGCGGTCATGTCATGACGCTGGACCGAGTGAACCCGCCCGAGCTGTTCAAGCCGTCCGGGTTTTCGCACGCGATCGTCGCAACCGGCGGGCGGCTGGTGTTCCTGGCCGGCCAGACTGCGCTGGACGCGCAGGGGCGGATCGTCGGCCCCGGCGACGTGGTCGCTCAGTTCGAGCAGGCGATGTCCAACCTGCTGGTCGCGCTGGCCGGAGCCGGTGGGAGCCCGGACCAACTCGCCAAGCTCACCATCTACGCGGTCGATCCGGATGAGTACCGCAAGCGGACCGAGCAGATCGGGATGGTCTGGCGGTGGCTGGTGGGGTCGACCTACCCGGCGATGGCACTGATCGGTGTGGTCAGGCT
>DATAFN010000286.1:0-2778 GCA_036257435.1 Actinomycetes bacterium | reverse complement strand
CCTGCATCAAAGTGGGCGGATCGACGCGGACTTATACAGGGCCCGCGAACACCGCTGGCTCGGCTACCGCTGGCTTGCTTGAGTGGCCGGGAGTGCTCGTGCGAGTGCCGGTGTGGGCGCAGCCAGATGAGCCTAGATCGGTCTTGCACTCTCCCTTTTGAACTTTGGCGGGCGAGAACATCGGTTCGCGCTTCGTCGTTCCCACGGTGGCCGGCTGCGTCGACATCGTCGTGCACATCGACACCGACCACGACGGCGCGCGTCGGGTTCGCGAGATTGTCGCGGTGCCGGGGCGGGTCGAGAACGACGTGATCGAACTCGAGCCGATCTTCGTTCGGCGGGCCGGCCAGCTGGTTCGGGCCGATGGCTACCCGCCGCATGCCGAGCGTTTCGAGCGGTCGGGCTTCCTGCTGTCCGAGTTGCTCGGCCAGGGCGGAGAGAGCGCGGCCTGATGGGTGCCCTGCTCGGTCTGACCTTCGGCGTGGGCGTGGTGCTGCTCTGGCGGGGCAGCCGTGCTCCGGTCGCGGCGGGGCCGGCAAAGACGGGCCGTTCCGTGGGGTCACGACTCGATGAGCTGATCGCGGAAGCCGGTGTCGAGGCCGTGTCCCCACGCCAGCTCCTGGCCAGCAGCGCGGGCGCGGGTGCCGGTGTGGCTCTGGTCGTGCTGGCCGTTTCCCGAACCTGGCCGATTGCGGTCGCCTTCGGGCTCTTCGCCGGCTACGCGCCGATCGCGCTCGTGCGGCACCGAGCTCGGGTACGCCGGCGCGAGCGGCGCGACCTGTGGCCCGACGTGGTCGACAATCTGGCGTCGGCCATCCGGGCCGGATTGTCCCTTCCTGAGGCGCTGTCCCAGCTCGGGGTCCGCGGGCCGGAGCCGATGCGCCGCCCGTTCGAGTTGTTCGCCGAGGACTACCGGGCCGGCGGTCGGTTCCATGAGTGCCTCGACCGGCTCAAGGAGCGACTGGCCGATCCCACCGGCGATCGCATCGTCGAGTCACTGCGGATTGCACGGGACGTGGGCGGAACCGATCTCGGCAGGTTGTTGCGTACCCTGTCGACCTTCCTCCGCGACGATGCACGGGCCCGGTCGGAACTCGAGACCCGGCAGGGCTGGGTGGTCAACGCGGCGCGGCTCGCCGTCGCGGCGCCGTGGATCCTGCTCGGGCTGTTGTCGCTGCGATCCAGCTCGGTGCAGGCCTACAACGCACCGAGTGGGTGGATCGTGCTCGCCGGCGGTGCCGGCGCGTGCGTCCTGGCCTACTGGCTGATGTTGCGGCTGGGTCGGCTTCCCGATGACGAGCGGGTATTGCGGTGATGGCGACGTCGGCCACCGGCGCCGTTCTCGGGCTGGCCCTCTCCGGTGGTCTCGTTCTGATCTGGTCCCGGCTTCCGATCCGACGGCGTCCGACCCTCGACGATCGCCTGGCACCCTACGTCGGTGACCGGGTGCGCGCGGAGCGCGTGGAGCAGCTGCGGGCCGCACCCGGGGTCACCCCGTTCCCCACGTTGGAGCGGATCCTTCGGCCCTACCTGGCCGACGGTGCCGAACTGCTCGAGCGGGTGCTCGGCGGGAGCGCCTCGGTACGTCGCCGGCTGGAGCAATCGGGCAGCCCGCGCTCGGTCCAGGAGTTCCGGGTGGAGCAACTACTCTGGGCCGCCGCGGCGGCCGGTGCGGCCATCACGGTGAGCCTGCTCATGCTCGCCGGCGGGTCGACCCGCTCACCGGTCACCCTCCTGGTGTTCTGTGTCGCTGCTGCCGTCGCCGGCGTGGTCGTCAGGGACCACCGGCTGACCGCTTCGGTCCGCGATCGCGAGCAGCGGATGTTGGCCGAGTTCCCGACCGTGGCCGACCTGCTGGCCCTGTCGGTCGCAGCCGGCGAGGGGCCGGTGGGCGCACTGGAGCGAGTCGCCCGCACCAGCCACGGTGAGCTTGCTGGTGAGCTCCGGCGGGCCATGGCCGAGGCCCGCACCGGGGCCGGCCTGGTGGAAGCGCTGGACGGAATCGCGGACCGCACCAACCTGACTCCGCTGGCCCGATTCGTCGACGGAATCGCCGTGGCGCTCGAGCGTGGCACCCCGCTGGCCGACGTGTTGCGCGCCCAGGCCATCGACGTGCGCGAGGCGCGGAAGCGATCGCTGCTCGAGATCGGCGGTCGCAAAGAGATCGTCATGATGGTGCCGGTGGTGTTTCTGGTGCTGCCGGTGACCGTCGTGTTCGCACTGTACCCAGGCCTGATCCAGATCAGCGCGGTCGTGCCGTGACCGCGGCCCCGACGATGGGAGCGAGATGACCACCACCACCAGCACCACCGACAGCGAACCCCGCCGGCGAGGTCACGAACGTGGCGACGTGCCCGGCTGGGTGCTGATCACGATCATGACCGCAGGCATCGTCGCCGTGCTGTGGCCGTTCGCCGAGCAGTACCTGAAGCAGATCCTGCAGGCTGCGCTGGACGCCGTCGCGCCGTGATCGGCCGTGCCCTACGGCTGCGCGGGGAGCGGGGCTCTGCCGTCGTGGAGTTCACCCTCGTCTCGGTTGTGCTAGTGGCCGTGTTCCTCGCCGTTGTGCAGTTCGGTTTCGTGATCCACGTGCGTAACACACTGGTGGCGTGCGCGGCGGAGGGCGCCCGCCATGCGGCCAATGCGGATCGGGGTCTGGCCGAGGGCGAGGCGCGCACGACGGCGTTGATCGGTTCGGCGTTGTCGCCGAGCCTGGCCGGGGAGGTTCGCTCGCAGACGGTCTCGGTCAACGGGGTGCAGATGGTCGAGATCACGGTC
>DATAFN010000267.1:0-12524 GCA_036257435.1 Actinomycetes bacterium | reverse complement strand
GCCCCGTAGCCGAGCCCACCGGCGGCAAGGGTCGCCATGACCGGGCGGCCGTCGAGCACTCGTTCGATGTCCGCGCGCATCTCGTCGGCGGTCTGGTAGCGGTCGTCCGGGTGTTTCGCGAGCGCCTTCATGACTACCGTGTCCAGGTCCGGCGACACCTCGTCGTCGTAGTACGAGGGTGGTTGCGCCTCCTCCCGGACATGCTGGTATGCGACCGAGACCGGTGAGTCGCCGACGAACGGCGGCCGGCCGGTGAGCAGCTCGTAGAGCAGGCAACCCGTGGAGTAGAGATCGCTGCGGGCGTCGACGTGCTCGCCCTTGGCCTGCTCCGGCGACAGGTACTGCGCGGTGCCGATGACGGCCGACGTAGCGGTCATGGTGACGCCGGCGTCGGCGACCGAGCGGGCGATGCCAAAGTCCATGACCTTGACCGCGCCGCTGCGGGTCAGCATCACGTTGCCCGGCTTGATGTCGCGGTGCACGATGCCGTTCCGATGGCTGTACTCGAGCGCTTGCAGAACCCCGGCGGTGATCTCCAGCGCCCGCTCCGGCAGCAGGCGGCGGCCGGATTGCAGCAGGTCGCGCAGGGTAGAGCCCTCGACGTACTCCATGACGATGTAGGGCAGCGAGGTGCCGTTGATGACGTCTTCGCCGGTGTCGTAGACGGCGACGATGGCTGGGTGGTTAAGGGACGCTGCGGACTGTGCCTCCCGGCGGAACCGCGCCTGGAAGGTCGCGTCACTGGCGAGATCCACGCGCAGCATCTTCACCGCGACATTGCGGCCGAGCCGGATATCCCGTGCTATGTGGACCTCGGCCATGCCGCCCCGGCCGAGTACGCCACCCAGCTCGTAGCGCCCGCCAAGCAGGCGTGGCTGATCCATTGGTCCGAACCCTTCTTATTGCCCCGTGCCTCAGGTTGCACCGCAACGGGGCAACGGTACCCCGTTCCGCGCGTCTACCGAGCGGCGTGTATGCAGTTGCAACGCTTGTACGGCGTTGGCGCCGGTTTCGTTGCTCCGGTCGCTCTCGGGTGGCGGACTCCTACCCGCCGGCCGCACCGAGCGCATAGCCGAGCAGGATTGCGATCACGGCGATTGCGGCCCAGATCAGCAGGAACTCGATCCGGCGGTCCGCGGGTACTACGGCATCCAGGCCGAACGGCAGCGAGGGCTCCGCGCGGCGCCGCCGGCCGCGGCCTGGAGCCGGAAGTAGCACCGTTGGGGCAACGGGAGCCGGGGCGGCCGGGGTCTGCGCGGCGGTCGCTGCCGGCGCGGTGGGAGTCTGGCCGGTGGGAGTCTGGCCGGTGGGAGTCTGGCCGGTGGGAGTCTGCGCTGCCGGCGCGGCCTGGATCGGCGCCGGCTGTCCGAATGGACCGGTCATCGGCGCCGTTGGCGGGCCACCGTCCGGGTCTGCCAGCGGGATCGGATCCGGTCCGTTCGGCCCGACCCCGAGCCCGTGCGCCGGCACTGCTCCGGCGCCGATTCCGTTCGCCGGTACAAATCCGGCGCCGAGCGCGTACACGGACGCGACCCCGGTGCGCAGCTGCAGATCCGGGTCGACCTGCTCGGCATCCTCGCTTACCCGGCGTCGCCGGCCAGTTGGCGGCGGGAAGTCGCCGGCGACCTCGACATCCGTCCGAAAACCCGTGCGCAGGCCGGCTATCTCGCGGGCGAGCACCCCGGCATTAACCGGTCGCTGCGCCGGATCCTTGGCGAGCATTCGGGCGGCCAGAGCACGCACTTGACTCGGAACCGTCTCCGGCAGCGCCGGCGGTTGATCGTTGACCTGTGCCATCGCGATCTTGACCGGATTCTCGCCAGTGAACGGCCGGCTACCGGCCAGGCACTCGTGCAGGACGATGCCGAGTGCGTAGATATCCGAGGCCGGAGTCGCGTCCTTCCCGCTGGCTTGTTCGGGCGAGAGGTAATGCGCGGTTCCCATCACGATGCCGGTGCCGGTCATGGTGCCGTCTCCGACCGCCTTGGCGATACCGAAGTCCGTGATCTTGACCTGGCCGCCTGGCGTAATCATTAGATTGGCGGGCTTGATGTCGCGATGTACCACACCCGCATCGTGGGCGGACTGCAGTGCCATCGCGGCCTGTCCGACGTAGCGCAGTGCGAGATCCACATCAAGGCCGTCCGTGCCGGCGCGGCCGATCAGCGCGCTCAGCGGCTCGCCCGTCACCAGCTCCATGATCAGGTAGGCCTGGCCGTCCTGCTCGCCGTAGTCGTACAGCGCGGCGATGCCCGGATGGCTGATCAGCGCGGTGGTGCGTGCCTCGGCCCGGAACCGGCCGAGGAAGCCCGAATCGCCGGCCAGTTCGGGCCGCAGCACCTTGACCGCGACCCAGCGGTTGAGCAGTTCGTCGGCGGCGCGCCAGACCTCGCCCATACCGCCGCGTGCGATGAGTTCGGTCAACCGGTAGCGGTCGCCGAGCAGCAGGTCGGTAGCCGGTGTCACCGCAGGTATGCCTCCATGACGGACTTCGCGATCGGAGCGGCCAGCCGGCCGCCGCTGATGTCCGAAGGATCGTCCAGACCGGACTCCACCACGACCGCGACCGCGATCTGCGGGTCGTCGGCCGGGGCGAAGGAGATGAACCACGCGTGCGGCCTGGTGCCCTCGCCGTGCTGTGCGGTCCCGGTCTTACCGGCGACCAGCATGCCGGGAATCTGCGCGGCCTGGCCGGTGCCGTTCTGCACCACGTCGATCATCATCGTGGTCAGCTCGCTGGCCGCCTCCGGCGAGATCGCAGGCTGGTTCGGCATCGGCTTCGGCTCCGCCGTGTACACCGTGGTGAGGTCGGGCCCGCGGACTTCCTGGACCAGATACGGCTGCATGACCACACCGCCGTTCGCCACCCCGGCCGCGATCATCGCCGCCTGCAGCGGAGTGATCGCTACGTCGAACTGGCCGATCGCGGACAGCGCGGTCTGCGGCGGATCGGCATCCTCCGGGAAGATGCTGGTCGCCTCCTGCATCGGGAAGTCCAGGTCCTGGTTGAGCCCGAAGCGCTCGGCGGTCTCCTTCAGCTTGTCGGCGCCCAGGTCGAGCCCGACCGCACCGAACGCGGTGTTGCAGGAGATCCGCAGCGCATTGAGCAGTGTGGTGCGGTTGTCGGGCCCGCACGGCCGCCCGTCATAGTTGGGCAGGACCCGGGTGGTCTGCGGCAGGTCCAACTCGGCCGGCCCGGGCACTTCGGTGTCCGGCTTGTAGCCGTTGGACAGCGCGGCCGCCGCAGTGACCACCTTGAACGTCGAGCCAGGCGGATAGCGGTGCAGGATCGCCCGGTTGTCCAGCGGCTGGTCCGGATCGGCCTCGAGCTGCTTCTTGGCCCGGGTGGCCTCCTCGATGTCGTTGCTGGCCAGCTTGTTCGGGTCGAACGACGGCACGCTGGCCATGGCGAGGATGGCCCCGGTGCGCGGCTCGATGGCGACGACCGCACCCTTGCGCCCGGTTGCCGCCAGGCCCTTGTACGCCGCCTGCTGCGCCTGGTCGTCCAGGCTGAGCCGCACGCTGCCGGCTCGCTGCTCCTCGTTGGTAAGCAAATCCAGCACCCGCCGGACGAAGAACTCGTCGGCGCTGCCGTTGAGGTAGGCGTTCTGCGCGCGTTCGATCGCGGTAGCGCCGAACGCGGGCGAGATGTAGCCGGTCACCGGCGCGTAGACCGGGCCGTCTGCATAGACCCGCTGGAACTTCAGTTCGCCGCGCTTGGTCTCTCGGGAGAAGGCGATCTCGCGGTCGCCGACCAGGATCGGGCCGCGCGGCTTGGAGTACTCGGCAAGCAGGGTGCGCCGGTTGTCCGGCTTGTCCCGATATTCGTCCGCGGTCACCACCTGGCGGATGTTCGCGTTGGCCAGCAGCGCGAACAGCATCAGGGCGGCGACCAGCGCCATCCGGCGTAGCGGCTTGTTCACGTCTTCATCACCTGTGTTGCGTCGTCCGGTGCGGTCGGCATTGTGATCGTCGCTTCCGGCTGGATCGGGATCGGCCGCCGTGCGGCGTCACTGATCCGCAGCAGCAACGCGACCAGCGCCCAGTTCGCCACCAGCGACGAACCGCCATAGGACAGGAACGGCGTGGTCAGGCCGGTGAGCGGGATCAGCCCGGTCACCCCGCCGACAACCACGAACACCTGCAACGCCATCGAGAACGCGAGCCCTGCGGCGAGCAGCTTGCCGAACGGATCGCGAACCCCGATCGCGGCCCGCACGCCGCGTTCGACCAGGATCGCGTATAGCAGCAGGATCGCCATCAGGCCGGTCAGCCCGAGCTCCTCGCCGAAGGCCGCGATGATGAAGTCGGTGCTGGCGTACGGCACTCGCGCCGGCAACCCCTGACCCAGCCCGCTGCCCAGGATCCCGCCGCTGGCCAGGCCGAACAGCCCCTCCATCAGCTGGTAGCTCTGCCCGGACTGGTAGTAGGCCTCCGGGTTGAGCCAGGTATCGACCCGCAGTGCGACGTGGCTGAACAGGTGGTAGGCGACGAACGCGCCGGATGCGAACAGCATGACGCCGAACAGCAGCCAGGACAGCCGCTCGGTCGCGATGTACAGCAGTACCACGAACACGCCGAAGAACAGCAGCGAGGTGCCGAGGTCCTTCTCCCTGATCAGGATCAGCAGGCTGGCGCCCCAGGCGACCAGGATCGGTCCAAGGTCCCGGCCGCGCGGAAGATCGAGGCCGAGGACCCGGCGGCTGGCCAGCGCCAGTACGTCCCGCTTGGCGACCAGGTATCCGGCGAACGAGATGATCAGCAGCAGCTTGGCGAATTCACCAGGCTGGATCGAGAACCCGGCCACCCTGATCCAGATCCGGGATCCGTTTATGGTCGGGCTGTATGCCGCTGGCAGGACGGCCGGCAATGCGAGCAGCACGATGCCGACGAACATCGCGGTGTAGGTGTAGCGGCTGAGCGTCCGGTGATCCCTGATCAGGATGAGCACCGCACAGAACAGGCCGATACCGAGAGCGGTCCAGGCCAGCTGTTGACCGGGATCCCCCGGCTGGGACGCCCGGGCCAGGTCGATCCGGTAGATCATCACCAGACCGAGCCCGTTGAGCAGCGCGGCGGCCGGCAGCATCAACGGATCGGCGTACGGCGCGAATATGCGCACCACGCCGTGCGCGATCAGCACCAGCACGCACAGGCCCGCGCCGTACGCGGCCAGGCTGGCGGGCAGATGACCGGTCTCGACATAACCCACCGACGCGTAGGCCGCCAGGGAGACCACCACCGCGAAGACCAGCAGGACGGCTTCGGTGGTACGCCTGGTCGGCGGTGCCGGCGCTACTGCGGTCACCACCGGATCACCCTGGCTGCTCGCCGCACTCGGCAAGAACGGCGTTGTTCGGGGTCTGGCTCGGCGAGGCGGACGGCGACGGGGTGGGAGTCGGGCTCGCGGCCCGGGTTCCGGATGGCGAGCTGGTTGCCGTCGGTCGCTGCGGGGTGAGGGTGCCGCCGGCGCCGGAGGTTGGTCCGGTCGGCTGGCCGGACGGGCTGCTACCCGGTTGGCCATCGAGCTGCCGCGCCTGCCGGCAGGCGACGGCCTTATCGGCCAGCTCGGCCACGATGGTCCGTGCGTGTTGGAGATTGTCCGCGGGGATGTCGGCGGCCACTTGGTTGCGGTCGAACGTGGGTAGATCGGCAAGGACGATCTGCTCGCTCTCATACACGCTGGACAGATCGACCCCGAGCACGCTGTCGGACAGCCCGCGGTAGATCGCGACCTGACCGTTGCTGTCGCCCACGTAGTACTGACGCTGCGACCAGCGATAGCCGAAGTAGCTGCCGGCCAGCACCGCGAGTGCCACGGCGAGCGCGGTACCTCGCCAGAGCCAGCGGCGCCGCCGGGCGGGCGGTCCGCCGGCATGCCGATCCTCGCCATCGTCCGGATCGGCATCGTCCGGTGCCGAGCCACGCCCGGCCGCGGTCAGCCTGGTCAGGGTGCGCTTGCCCCGCTTGCGATCCCCGCGCTCGGCGGCTGCCCCGACTACCTGAGGCTCGGTGCCCGCGGCGCCGTCCTCGGACAGCTCGCCCGCGATACATGTGATGTTGTCCGGCCCACCGGCTCGGAGTGCGAGATCGACAAGCGTCTCGACCGCATACTCCACCGAGCCGTCGCCGAGGGTCCGCTCGATCGTCTCGTGGCTGACCACGCTGGACAGGCCGTCGCTACAAACCAGGTAGCGATCGCCGGGGCGCACCTCCCGGACGGACAGATCAAGCTCGACCTTCCCACGGCCGTCCAACGCCCGGATGATCAGGGATCGGTGCGGGTGGTGCTCGGCCTGTTCGGCGGTGATCCGCCCCTCGTCGAGCAACGACTGGACGAACGTGTGGTCATGGGTGAGCTGGGTCAGCTCGCCGTCGCGGAGCAGGTAAGCCCGGGAGTCGCCGATATGGACCAGGCCGAGCCGGGCACCAGTCCAATACAGGGCGGTAAGGGTGGTGCCCATCCCGTCCAGCTTCGGGTCTTTCTCGATCATTTCCCGGAGCCGGTTGTTGGCCACCGAGACGGCCTGCTCGAGCGTGTCGAGCAGCGCTGAGCTGTCCAGCTCCGCGTCGAGCGGAGTAATCGCGTCGATGACAGTGGAGCTGGCCACCTCGCCTGCGGCCTGACCGCCCATGCCGTCGGCGATCGCGAGCAGGCGCGGACCGGCGTATCCGGAGTCCTCGTTTTCGTCGCGCAGGAGGCCGACATCCGAACGGGCGGCGTAGCGCAGGACAAGCGTCATCCGCCTGCCTACTTCCTCAACTCGAGGACGGTCTTACCGATCCGGATCGGAATCCCGATCGCGATCGGCGTCGGCCCGTCGATCTTCCGGCGGTCCACGTACGTGCCGTTCGTCGACCCCATGTCCTCGACGGTCCATTGCCCGTCCAACCCGGGGACCAGGCGGGCGTGCTGGCCGGAGGCGTAGTCGTCGTCGAGGACGATCGTGGACCCCTGGGCCCGGCCGATCGTGACCGGACTCGAGCCGAGTGGCACCGAGGTCCCGGATTGCCCGCCTGCGGTCACAACCACTTTGCTGGGTACTCCCTTCTTGGCCTTGGCCGGCTTGGGTGGCCGGCTTGGCTTGGCCGCCCCAGCCGGACGTGCCGTCTTCCCCCGTGGTTGTGGCGCGGGCCGACGTTGGCTCGCGCGAGCACCGAAGATATCTGACCGCATGACCGACACCGCTGTAAGGACGAACAGCCACAACAGGGCCAGAAAGCCCAGGCGGATCAGAGTAAGGGTCAGCTCAGACATATGGTGCGGCACACCTTAGTGTCAGTTCGGGTTGCGCCGGTAGATCATCACTGAGTTTCCCAGCACGATCTCGTCACCGTCCTCGAGGGCGGACTGGCTGACCAGCTGGCCGTTCACGATCGTGCCGTTGGTCGAGCCGAGATCGGTGATGGTGGTGGTGAATCCGGCGCGGATCTCGGCATGCCGCCGGGACACCCCGGGGTCGTCGATGCGCAGGTCGATACCCTCCGAACCGCGCCCGATCACGGTGACCGCCTTGCTCATCGGGTGCTGCCGGCCGTTGATCTCCAGCCACGCGTTCGCCTGGGTCCGCTGCGGCTCGTTCATCGGTATCACGCCGGCCACCACCCGGCTACGCACCCGGAACATCCCGGTCTCGAGCTCGTCGGCGCGGCTGAACTTGACCGTGACCGGTCCGACGAACTGGTAGCGCTGCTCGGCGGCGTGCTCGTGCACGACTCCGGCAAACTCGCGCCCCAGGGCCTCCTCGTACTGCGCAAGCCGGTCGTAGTCGTGCGGGCCGAGTTCGATGACGAAGTCGTTGGGCACCATGGTTCGGCCGCGGCTGACGATCGCGGCCCGGTCGTCACATTCGCGTTGGAGTGCGCTAGCGATCTCTACCGGCTGGACCTCGGCCTTGAACGCGCGGGCGAACGCACCGCTGACCAACCCTTCGAGCCGCCGTTCGAAACGGTCGAGTACGCCCACGGTCACCTCCCCGCCTACGGGCATATGCGCAGTATTGAACGATCGTAGCCACGTCCGACCCTCACCTCCGACCCAAGGACCGCCGTCTTCCTCTGGACGAACGATCGACCACGCGGCGTTGCTCCGGCGCCGACATTTGACCCGGTTCGATGGCCGGGCCGGGAATGGATCAAGAGCGTCTCGGGACGGCCGGAGGGCCGCTGAGCACGTGTTACCCTGGTCCGGCTCGCGCGAGTGGCGGAATAGGCAGACGCGCAGGATTCAGGTTCCTGTGTCCGCAAGGACGTGGGGGTTCAACTCCCCCCTCGCGCACCCCCGATTTCATATCCGGTAGCGGTTCTGCCGCGCCTGGGGAGGTTCGGTCCCGGTGGCTGAGTGGATCTACTTCATCCATCCACCGCGGGACAACTTCGCCGAAACCATGACCGAAGCCGAGCAGTCGGTCTGGGCGGTCCACTTTGCCCGGTTCCAACGCATGCTGGCGGACGGCACGTTGATCCTGGTCGGGCCCACGCTCGGGCCGATCAACACCGGCATCGCGATCTTCGAGGCGCCGGATGAGGACGCTGCTCGCCGGTTCATGAACGAGGATCCGGTTATTGCCGGTGGGTTCGCTCGCGGCGAGCTGCGCCCATTCCGAGTCTCGCTGCTGCGCGGTCGCGACTAGTGGCGCGGCGAGCTCGATGCTGTTCCGGCGCAACGATCTCGTCCGGATCGCGGACGGCTCGGTAACGCTGGCGTTTCGCTGCTGGGACCGCCCGTATGCGAAGGCGGGCAGCCGGCTGCGTACCGCGGTCGGTGTGCTGGCCATCGACACCGTGGAACCGGTGACGGTTGCCGACCTTTCCGACGAGACAGCCCGCCGCGCCGGATACGGGTCGCTGGCCGACCTGGTGCGCGACCTCGACCGCTATCGCGGTGGCCGGCTATACCGGATCGAACTCAGGCTGGCCGGCGACGATCCGCGGGTGGCGCTGCGCGAACAGGCCGAGCTCGGGCCGGAGGAGCTGGCGGCGTTGCGTGCTCGGCTAACCCGGATGGACGCGCGCAGCAGCCACGGACCGTGGACCTGGGCGACGCTGCGGTTGATCGCGCAGCGGCCGGCGGTCCGGGCCGGTGATCTCGCGAGCAGCCTGGGCCAGGATCGCCTGCCGTTCAAGGCGGACGTGCGCAAGCTGAAGGAGCTCGGGCTGACCGAGAGCCTGGACGTGGGTTACCGGCTCTCGCCGCGCGGGCGGGCGCTGCTGGCCAGCGTGGACGAGCCATCCGCCTAGGGGTCGCCGACGCACCGCCACGCTGAGGCCGCGTCGCAGGCCGGCCGGGATTGCGCTTGACTCTCACGTAACGGGAGGCTGGATGCTGGTTCGGGTACGGAAGGTGAACCATGAGCTATCCGGTTGGCAAGGTGGCCGAGCTCGCCGGAGTCACGGTGCGCACGCTGCACCACTACGACGAGATCGGGCTGCTGTCGCCCAGTGAGCGCTCCGCGTCCGGCTACCGCCGGTACGAAGAGGCCGATCTGGAGCGGCTTCAGCAGATCCGTTACTACCGGGAGCTCGGGTTCGCCTTGGAGGAGATCGCCGGCATCCTCGACGACCCTCGATCCGACGCCACGGCACACCTGCGCCGACAGCACGAACTGCTGACCGCGCGGATCAAACAGCTCGAGCAGATGCTTACCGCGGTCGAGTTCGCGATGGAGGCAAGGACAATGGGAATCCAGCTGACTCCGGAGGAGCGGTTCGAGGTCTTCGGTGACTTCAACCCGGACGACTACGCCGAGGAGGCGGAACAGCGCTGGGGTGGCACCGACTCATACGCGGAGTCGGCCCGCCGGACGAGCGGATACACGAAGGCGGACTGGGTGCGCTTCAAGGCCCAGAACGAGGACTGGAGCCGGCGGCTGTCCGAGGCGATGGACGCCGGTCTGGCACCGGAGAGCGCGCCGGTCATGGAGCTGGCCGAGGAGCATCGCCGGCAGATCAGCGAGTGGTTCTACGAGTGCACGTACGAGATCCACACCGGGCTGGCCGATATGTACCTGGCCGACGACCGGTTCACCCAGCACTACGAGAGGATCAAGCCGGGGATGGCGCAGTTCCTGCACGATGCCATCCATGCCAACGCGGTGACCCGGGCCTGATCCGGAGATGGCAGCCGCGGGACCACTGGCCGGAATCCGGGTGGTCGAGCTGGCCGGGCTGGGTCCGGCCCCGTTCGCCGGCATGCTGCTGGCCGACCTCGGTGCCGAGGTGGTCCGGGTGGACCGGCCAGACGCTGGGCCGCTGCGCGTCGGCGATCCGCGCTTTGACCTGCTAAACCGGGGGAAACGCGCGGTCGTCGTCGACCTCAAGCACGAGATCGGAGTGTCGACCGTGCTCGCTCTGGTCAGCCGGGCCGACGTCGCGCTCGAGGGGTTTCGTCCCGGCGTAGCCGAGCGGCTCGGCGTCGGTCCGGCCGAATGCATGGCCCGCAACCCGAGGCTGGTGTACGGCCGGATGACCGGCTGGGGACAGTCCGGCCCGCTGGCCTCGACGGCTGGCCACGATCTGAGCTATCTGGCCGTTACCGGCGTATTGCACGCGATCGGGCCCGCGGGCGGCGCGCCGCAGACCCCGCTCAACTTGATCGGCGACTTCGGTGGCGGTGCGCTCTACCTGGTGGTCGGCGTGCTTGCCGCCCTGCAGCATGCCGGCCGGACCGGTCAGGGCCAGGTCGTGGATGCTGCCATCGTGGACGGGGTGACCCACCTGGCCACCCAGGTGACCGGGCTCCTCGCGGCCGGGATCTGGCGGGATGCCAGAGGCGTCAACCTGCTCGACGGCGGAGCACCGTTCTACTCGGTCTACGAGACCGCGGAAGGGCGCTACCTGGCGGTTGCCGCGCTCGAACCGCAGTTCTACCAGCAGTTCGTGGCGTTGCTCGGGATTGCCGGCGAGCTGCCGGCGCAGTACGACCCGGCCGGCTGGCCACGGCTGCGGGACTCGTTCGCCGCCACGATCCATAGCCGGCCGTTGCACGAGTGGGTGGCGGTGTTCGACGGAACCGATGCGTGCGTCAGCCCGGTGCTCACCCTGGCCGAGGCCCGCGAGCATCCACAGCTGGCGCAGCGGCACACGTTCGTCACGGTGGCGGGGGTCCCGCAGCCGGCGCCGGCGCCGCGGTTCTCCGGCACGCCAGCCGCCAATCCCGGACCACCGCCGAGCGGACCTGAGCCGGTCGAGGCCGTATTCGGGGACTGGGGTATCGAGAGACAGTAGTAGTCATGGCGAGCCAAGCGTTTGTCTACGAAGCGATCCGGACCCCGCGCGGGCGCGGCAAGCAAACCGGTGCGCTGGCCGGAGTGAAACCGGTCCATCTGGTGACCGGGCTGGTCGACGAGCTCCGCCGCCGGCATCCGGGCCTCGACCCGGCTGTGATCGACGATCTGGTACTGGGCGTGGTCACCGCGGTGGGCGACCAGGGCATGGACATCGCCAAGACGGCCGCGCTCGCGGCCGGCCTGCCCGACTCGGTGTCCGGGGTACAGCTCAACCGGTTCTGCGCATCCGGGCTGGAAGCGGTGAACACGGTCGCGGCCCGAGTGCGGGCCGGCTGGGCCGATCTGGTGCTGGCCGGCGGCGTCGAGTCGATGTCCAGGGTGCAGATGGGTAGCGATGGCGGCGCCTGGGTGTTCGATCCGGAGATCAGCGCAGCGGTGCGGTTCGTGCCTCAGGGCGTCAGTGCGGATCTACTCGCGACGCTCGAGCGGCTCGGCCGGGAGGACCTCGACCAGTTCGCGCTCGGCTCGCATGTCAAGGCGGCCAAGGCCTGGGCCGACGGCCGGTTTGCCCAGTCCGTGATCCCGGTCGGCTCGGCCGGAGCTGTCGTCCTAGATCACGACGAACATGTCAGGGCGGATGCGAGCCTGGACCGGCTGGCCGCGCTACCCCCGGCCTTCGCCGAGATCGGCACGCAGGCCGGCTACGACCAGGTGGCGCTCCGCCGCTACCCGGAACTGGCTCGCATCGACCACGCCCATACCGCAGGCAGCTCGTCCGGGATCGTCGACGGTGCGGCGCTGGTCCTAGTCGGTTCCGAGCAGGCTGGGGCGCGGGCGGGCCTGCGGCCGCGGGCTCGGATCGCCGCGGCGGCGCTGGACGGCGTCGACGCCACGCTCATGCTCACCGGACCGGCCGGTGCCAGTCGGAAAGCGCTGCGATCGGCCGGCCTGACCATCGACGAGATCGATCTGGTGGAGATCAACGAGGCGTTCGCAGCGGTGCCGCTGTGGTACCAGCGCGAGCTCGGCATCCCGCCGGAGAAGGTCAACGTGAACGGCGGCGCGATCGCGATGGGCCATCCGCTCGGTGCGACCGGGGCGATGCTGCTCGGCACCGTTCTTGACGAGCTGGAGCGGCGCGATCTGCGCTACGGCCTGGTGACCCTGTGCGCGGGCGGCGGGATGGGTATCGCCACGATCGTGGAACGGGTCTAGGGCGGTCGGCTGGCACCCCTAGGCGCCGCGCCGACGCTAGCTGGCGGCCGGGCAGTCGAGGTCGGCGTCGGCGGAACCGGC
>DATAFN010000243.1:0-7319 GCA_036257435.1 Actinomycetes bacterium | reverse complement strand
CCGGCGACACGGCCGCATTCGGATCCTTGGAGCCGATCTCGGCGAGCACGGTGAACCGCTCGGACGCCGTTTCGACGAGCGTGCGCTTGTCTTCGGCGGGCATCTCGACCGTACCGTTGGACACCTCGACGCACGGAAACCCGCAGTCCGCGGCCCAGGCCAGGAAATCCGCAGCACGACCCTGGACCCAGGCGAGCTCGAGCAGGGTTCCGCCGGTACAGGCCAGTACACCGGCATCGCGCAGCAGTGCCACCTTGGCGGCCACGTCCGGATCGAGGTAGGCGACACCCCAGCCGAGCTTCCAGAGGTCGACGTAGGGTGCACAGACACCGAGCAACGAGCGGACGTCGGCCAGCGGGAGACCTTTGTCGAGCACGTGGGTTAGCCCGGCAGTCCGGGGCTTTCGACTCCGGGCCGGGAGGTCGAGGAAGTCCGGCCTCGGCACTTTTCCGATCGTAAATGCGCGTCTATTTTGGTGCAACGACTGCTCAGGGAGGTCGTCGTGAACCGTGAGCTCGAAGACCTCGTCACGGCGATCCGGACTCATCCGGGCCTCCTCGGCAAGGCGGCGATCGCACTGGTCCGTGACGTCTTCGGCCCGACCGACTGGCTGGCCGGGCCGGGCGACGACGCGGCCGCGGTCGCCGAGTGCGGCACCCGCACGATCCTGGCCGGTGGCGAGGCGCTGTTCCCGCCGCTGGTCGCCGCCGATCCGTTCGGTGCCGGGGTGGCCGCCGTCCTGGCCAACGTCAACGACCTCGCGGCGATGGGCGCCCGACCGCGCGCGATCCTCGACACCGTGATCGCGGCGGAGCCGGTGGCCCGGGAGGTGCTGGCCGGCATCCAGCACGCATCCACGCTGTACGACGTGCCGGTGGCCGGAGGGCATCTGACCGTCCGCGACGGTCCACCCGCGGTGTCCGCCTTCGGCGTCGGCGAAGCGGCCGCCGTCTTGTCCGCCCGACACGTCGAGCCCGGGCTCGACCTGATGCTCGCCTGCTGCCTCGACGGCTCGATGCACCCCGACTTCCCGTTCTTCACCTCGGTCGACCAGCGCGGCAAGCGGCTGGCCGGCGACGTCCGGCTGCTCGCCGAAGTGGCGGAGGCAGGCGACGTGGTCGCCGCGAAAGACGTCAGCATGGCCGGGCTGATCGGGTCGCTGGGCATGTTGCTCGAGTGGAGCCGGGCCGGAGCGACAGTAGACCTCGACCTGCTGCCGGTGCCCGAGGGTGCCGAGCTGGCCGGCTGGCTGGTGTGCTTCCCGGCGTACGCGTTCCTGCTCTGCGTACCGGCCGGGCATGCCGACGCTTGCGCGGCCAGGTTCACCGCGCGTGGCCTGGTCTGCGCGCCGATCGCGACGCTGGACGGCACCGGCCTGATCCGGCTGCGCCGGGGGCCGGCCACGGCCACCGTGCTCGACTTGACCCGCGAGTCGGTCACCGGCTTAGCGGGATCGCCATCTGCTGGTGCACGACGCCGACGTACGGGGCCGGCTCACCCACCGGATGCCAGCCGAGCCGGGTGAAGAAGGCCACGTTCGGCAGCTGAATGTGGGCAACCATCGTGTCCCCGCCGAGGGCGCCGGCGGTCCGCACCGCGAACCGCACCAGCGGCGCGCCCAGGCCGTGCCGGCGAAAGGCCGCGAGCACGGCGAGCCGGTCGCCCTTCCACAAGCCGGGCTCGACCAGGGGGTAGAGGCGTACCGCTCCCCCGGCAACGCCGCCCACAAATCCGAGCACATGCCTGGTCGCCGGGTCGGTGTCGTGCTCGTCCCGGTCATCGACGTCGAAGAGGCGCTGCTCGACCACGAAGACCTGGCGCCGGATGGCATGGTGCAGCGCGATCTCGCCCTGATCGCCCGCGAGCCGGCAGGTGAGCTCAGCGGATCTCGAGGAGGGGAAGGCTTGCACGTCCGTCGTGGCCAAGGGATCGCTCCATCGCGGTCATCGCCGAGCAGGCCTGGCAGCGGGCGCAGCCGGCGCGAACGTTCCACGAGCCGAGGCCACGAGCGACCAGGTAGGGCACCACCCGCCGGTACACCGACTCCATGTACTCCGGGTCCGGCGGCAGCACGTCGCCCAGCGGGGTGCCGGGCACCGGGCGCAGCGGCACCACGAACGGGTACACCCCGAGGTCGATCGCACGCCGGCAGCCGGCCACGGTCTGGTCGGCATCCTCGCCCATACCGAGGATCACGTAAGTCGAGACCTGGCCCCGGCCGAACACCTCGACCGCGTGCTCCCAGGCCCGGAAGTAGCCCTCGATCCCGGTGCGCGCCTTGGCCGGCGCGATCCGGCCCAGCACCTCGGGGTCGAAGGATTCGACGTGCATCCCGACCGAGTCCGCACCCATCTCGTGGACCTGGTCGAGCACCTCGAGGTCGTCCGGCGGCTCGAACTGGACCTCGACCGGTAGTCCGCTGGCCTGCTTGATGGCCTGCGCGCACCGACCGATATAGGTCGCACCCTTGTCGTGGCCGTGCGTGGTGCCGGTGGTCAGGGTCGCGTCCACCGCGCCGTCGAGGTCCCGCGCGGCCACCGCCACCTCGGCCAGGTGCTCGGGCCGCTTCACCGGGATGGTCCGGCCCGCCCGCAACGACAGCTCGATCCCGCAGAACTGGCACACGTCGGCGGTGTCCCAGTACATGCAGGTCTGGATGACCGTGCTGGCCACCGAGTCGAGGTGGAGCAGGGCGATCTGCCAGTACGGGATTCCGTCCTCGGTGGTCAGGTCGTAGTACCGCGGCCGGGTGGTGCGCCGCGCCGAGGCAACCCGCTCGCCGTCGCGGTAAATCGCGTACTCGTCCTCCGCCTCGGGGCGCAGCAGGTACGGCGAGCCGGCCACGAACGGTGCGGCCACCGGCACCGTGACGGCCACACCCTCGACCCAGAGCATGCCCGCGTCGGCCGGTCCGGCGCCCCCGCGCCGCGCCTCGAGCGCGGCGCCGGCGGAGCCAGCAGGCTGCCGCGCTTCGACCGGCTCCTCGACCCGCAACCCGCGGCTTTGCAGATCGGCCAGCAACGCGCTCAACTGCGGCGTGAGCGGGGCCCCGTCGCTGTCCGACCTGGCCTCAACCGAGCTTGTGGCCATAAAGCGCCTCAAAGTTGGCGTAGAACACGCGGTCCTTGAGCTCCTCGCTCACCGGCACACCCGCGATCTTGTAGTACTCGCCCCAGAAGTCGCTCCATGGCTCGTCCGAGGCGAACAGGACCCGATCCCCGCCGACCCCGCGCCGTTCGATCTCCGTGAGCAACCAGCGTGGGCCGAACCCCACCGTCCAGGTGGTGTCGGCGTATACCCGGTAGCCCTGCTCCACCCAGTCCAGGAACTTCGGCACCAGCTTGATGTGGCCGCTGACCCCGCCGCCGAAGTGCACCAGGTAGATCTTGACCCGCTTGCCGTACTTCTCAATAAGCGGGATGAAGTTGTTCAGGTCGGAGGCGCCGCCTGGGCTGGTGTGGAAGTGGAACACCAGGTCGTGCGCCTCGGCCGCGGCAAAGCAGGCCTCGGCCACTTCGGCGGTCGCCTCGTCCCAGCTGCCCGGATCCGGGTTCCCGCCAAGCAGGAACGTGGTCTTCAGCGCGACGACGCCTCGCTCGCCGGCATTCTTCAGCGTCTCGAGGGTGAGCTCCCGGTTCTGCGGCAGGAATGACACCCAGAGGGCGCCGGCCAGCCGATCGCTCGCGCTCACCGAGTCCAGCACCAGTCGGTTGAGCTCGAACGGCTGGCTCTGCACCGGGATCCCGTAGTTGGAGATCACGAGGCCACGCTCGACGCCCAATTTGTCGAGATGGCCGAGGTAGTCACCGGTCGAGGGGAACTCGTACACCGTCGGCTTGACCGGTTCGGCGAGGTCGTAGAACTTCCATGCCTGCATCTCGCCGATGTGGCTGTGCCCGTCGATAACCCGCCGCTGCACCCTGTCTGTGGCCATCCGCGTCACCTCGAGAGACTGCGCTGTATCAGGTCAGAACCCCGACCTTGCGTCAAACACTTTCGCGAACGTGTTTTCACCATAGTGAAGCTGGCACTCGCCGGCTGACCGTGTCAAGACCGGGCGGGCGGTGGCTCATCACCCCGCAGGTCGGCGAGCGCACGATCCCACTCGGACCGGGTTTGGTAAGTCGCCGGACCCGCCGGCGGCTCGGCGTCGTGGACCCAGTCGCCGGTCGCCGGATCCAGCTGAACGATCTCCACCGCGTACACCGGATCGCCGGTCGACGGGTCGGGAACGATCGACGCGTGCAACCCGCGCCCGTCGGCGACCCGCATCTCCAGGCGGCGGTACGGCGACAGCGGCGCGAACTCGGTCCGGCCGGTCTCGAACAGCACCACCCACTCCTCGCCGGCGCCGGCGGCCGCGCGGATCCGCTGCTTGGCCTGCTCACGCTGGGCGGCCGCGAGCAGGTCCCGGTACCGGATGTTGAACGCAGCCCCGGCGATGACGCCGAGGTCGAGACCCCCCGTACTTACGGCGGTCTCCCGGACGGCGTCCGCGACGAGCTGGGCCGAGTCCTCATACCTGGCCGCGAGCTCCTCGGGGCCGGCCACCTCGGCGAGCGCATCCACGACCGCGCGAACCAGTACCAGCGCTGCCTCGTAGGCCTCGGGCCGGACCATGACAATCGGATAGAGCCGTTCCTCAGCGGACTGCCAGCGCCGGGCCAGCTCCTCGATTCCCGGGCGGTCCGGAGGTTGAGCTGCCACGCCAACATCGTATTGCCGCACCCCTGGTCGCACACTATCCTCTACGTGCCGTCTGCTATCGGTAATGGAGCGGCATGACTGTCGTCACTGTCGTCGCGATGACACCGGGATTGCCGTGACGACCGCGGTGCGCCGGCACGTGGGCGCGTATCACGACTCGATGCGGCTGATGGCCGCGTCTCGGACCCTGTCCGGCAGCCCAGGGGTGAGCTGGGGAGTCGCCCTGATGGGCACGCCGCCAAACCTGGAGGTCCTGGCCGGGCAGGGCGTCGACGCCGCACCGGCGCACGCGAACGACCTGATTCTGGCGGTGCGCGCGGACTCGGCGGACCATGCCGAGGACGCCCTCGATGCGGCCGAGGCGATGCTCGCTGGCGGACCACCCGGCGAGTCCGGCCGGGATCTGGGCGCCCCGGCTCGTCCCCGCACGATCGCGGCCGCGGCAACGGTGCTGACCGGCGCGAACGTCGCCGTGGTGTCGGTGCCCGGACCGTACGCGGCACTCGCCGCGCAGCAGGCCCTGTCCGCCGGGCTGCATGTGCTGCTGTTCAGCGACGGCGTGTCGGTCGATGACGAGGCCTGGCTGAAGACTCGGGCCGAGGCGCTCGGGCTGCTGGTCATGGGCCCGGGAGCCGGAACGGCGGTGCTCGGCGGGGTCGGGCTCGGGTTCGCGAATGTCGTGCCGCCGGGTCCGGTCGGCGTGGTCGCAGCCGCCGGGACCGGAGCGCAGGAGATTCTCGCGCTGCTGTCGGCGGCCGGCACCGGAGTGGCCGCAGTGATCGGCGTCGGCGGCCGGGATCTGACCCGTGCGGTCGGCGGCCGGATGACCGCATCGGCGTTGCGCGCCCTGGCCGGCCAGCCGGACGTGAAGGTCCTGATCCTGGTGTCCAAGCCACCGGACCCGGACGTGCTGGCCGCGATCCTGCCGGCCGCCGGTGACACCCCGCTGGTAGTGGTCGCGCAAGGGGCCACGGTCGAGACCGGTGCCGGTGCCGGCGTCCGAGCCGCTGGGACGATCGACGACGGAGTCGAGGCAGCGCTCACCGGGCTCGGGCTCGCCGCACCGGATCTGCGGGCCGGCCTACGTGCGCAGGCGGACGCGGCGATCCGCGGGCTCGACCCCGCCCGGGTCGCGGTCCATGGGGTCTTCTCCGGCGGCACCCTGTGCTACCAGGCGATGCTCGTGCTCAGCCAGCGGCTCGGGCCGGTGTTCTCCAACACTCCGCTGCAACCGGGCTGGCAGGTGCCCGCGCCGCCGGGTGGACACGTGTGCATCGATGCCGGCGAGGAGGAGTTCACCGCATCCCGGCCGCATCCCATGATCGATGCCGAGGCGCGGGTCGACCTGCTTCGCGAGGCGGGCTCCGATCCGGCCACGGCGGTGCTCCTGCTCGATGTGGTCCTCGGCCATGGCGCGCACCCGGACCCGGCCGGGATATTGGCTCCGGTACTGGCCGATCTGGCCGGGCCGGCGGTCGTTGCCCACGTGCTCGGCACGGACGGCGACCCGCAAGGGTTGGCCGCCCAGCGGGCGGTGCTGGCCGAGGCCGGCTGCCTGATCGCGCCCAGTGGCGCCCGGGCCGCACTGCTCGCGGCCGCGATCGCGCGCCGCGATGCCGCCCTAGCCGAGGAGTCGCCATGACCCGGCGAGTGGCGCTGATCACCTATTCGACCAGGCCGCGCGGCGGCGTCGTGCATACGCTGCGCCTCGCCGACGCACTGCTCCGGCTCGGCGAGCCGGTGGAGATCGTGGCACTCGGCGACCCGGCCAAAGGCTGGTTCACCGGCGTGGACGTGCCGTACACGATCGTGCCGGCGCCGCCGTGGCTACCCACCCTGGAGGAGCGCGTGTTCGCCGCGGTCGACGCATTGGCCGCCGCGTTGCGCGAGTCGGCAGACTCGTACCACGTTCTGCATACCCAGGACTGCATCTCGGCCCGGGCCGCGGCCCGGGTCAGGGATGCGGGCGCGCCGGTGGTGGTGCTGCGAACCGTGCACCACATCGACGACTTCCACACCGAGGCGCTCGTCGATTGCCAGCGCCAGGCCGTGCTCGAGCCGGACGAGGTGCTGGTGGTGAGCCGGTTCTGGCAGCGGACGCTGGCGGAGGACTACGGCGTGCGGGCGACGGTGGTCCGCAACGGGGTGGCGGCGGACCGTTTCGCCCGGCCGCCCGCCGGGGCGCCTATCGCCGGCCTACGAGCCCGGGTCAACGCCGCCGAGCGCCCGCTGATTCTCGCGGTCGGCGGGATCGAGCCGCGCAAGGGCAGCGTCGAGCTGTTCGAAGCGTTGGCGCTGCTGCGCGACCAACTCGAGCCGAGCCCGGTGCTCGCCGTGATCGGTGGGCAGTCCTTCCAGGACCACCAGGCCTACCGGGACCGCGCGCTGGCAAGGGCCGCGCAACTCGGCCTGGTCCTCGGCGAGGACATCGTGCAGCTGGGCACGGTCGACGACGCCGAGCTGCCAGGCTGGTACCACGCCGCCGACGTGCTGGCCTTCCCGTCGGTCAGCGAGGGCTGGGGGCTCGTCGTGCTCGAGGCCCTGGCCGCCGGGCTGCCGGCGGTGGTGACCGACATCCCGGTGTTCCGGGAGTACCTGACCGACGGCGAGGG
>DATAFN010000242.1:0-9255 GCA_036257435.1 Actinomycetes bacterium | reverse complement strand
GCCGGGATCGTGCTCGCCCCGGCGGCCACACCTACGTGGGCCGGCGACCGGATCGACCGGGCGGCGGCCGGATTGCGCACCGATCCGCTCTACCTCGCGCCCGGTGCCGACCGGCTGGTCCCCCGGGAGCAGGCGGACCGGATCAGCAGCCGGCTACGCCGGGCCACCACTCCGATCTTCATCGCGGTCCTGCCGGTCGCCGCCACCCGGGAGACCGGCCGCGATCCGGGCCGGCTGCCCGCCGAGCTGTACCTGGCCAACGGCCAGCGCACCGGCACCTATGCCGTACTGGCCGGCCCGAACTTCCGGGCCGGTTCGACCGAGCTCGGCACCATCGCCGACGAGATCGCGCAGGACGCCCAGGCCGCCAGCGGCGGCAACCGCGCCGATACGATCCTGCGTTTCATCGAAGAGGTCGAGCTCAAGCTGTGGAAGCCGGCACTACCCGCGGCGACCGCGACCACCGCGAACCGCGACCGCTCGTCCGGCTTCCCGTACGCCTGGCTGTTCGGCGTGCTCGCCGTGGTCCTGGTGGGTCTCGCCGGCTGGGCCAGAGCGAAGACGGCCAAGGCGGAGCAGGAGGAACTCGACCTGTCCGGCGACCTGGTCGCGGCGGACCTGCGCGCGATCGCCGAGCAGGTCGAGCATGCCAAGGCGAACCTGGGCGGGCCGCAGCAGGATGCCGAGGTGCGGGCCAACTACGCACGCGCGCTGGCCGGCCTGGCCGAGGCGAAGCAAAAGGTAGCCGACATCGATCGGCGCGCCGATGTGGCAGACCTGGCGCGCACCCTCGACGAATCCCGTTACGCGCTGGCGTGCGCGCTCGCCCGAACCCAGGGCCAGCCGCTGCCGATCCGGCCGCCCTGCGTGTTCGACCCGCTGCACCCGGCGCCGGCGAGCGAGAGGCGCTGGGCACCGGACGGAGCCGAGCCCCGGCTGGTGCCGGTCTGCCCCGCCGACGCGGACCGGCTGCTGGCGGGCACGCCTCCGGTGGCTCGCACCGTCACGGATGTCGATGTCACCGTCCCGTACTGGGCCGCCGGCACGAGCTGCCGGGCCTGGGCGCAGGGCTGGTACGGCACCGGGTGCGACTCCGAGCAGCTCTACGCGCTGTTCGCCGGGACCCCGCTCGGCGCCGCGCTGGACGATCCGAGCGAACCGACCGAGCAGTCGCCGCTGGACGGCTGGACCGAGCCCGAGCCGTCCGAGCCGGCGGAGCGATCCGAGCCTGCGGAGCCAGCCGAGCGTACGGAGCCGACCGTCCCGCCGGCGGGAACCACGCCACCGCCGGCTCAGCGCTCGACCGGGGTCTCCCGGTGAGACAGCTGCCTGGCCGCCTCGGCGATGGAGCCTGACACCGACGGGTACACCGTGAACGCGTGCGCGACCTGCTCGACGGTCAGTGACGCGTCGACCGCCAACGAGACCGGATGGATGAGCTCGCTCGCTCGCGGTGCGACCACCACCCCACCCACTACGATCCCGGTGCCCGGGCGGCAGAACAGCTTCACGAAGCCGTCCCGGACCCCCTGCATCTTGGCCCGCGCATTGGTGGCCAGCGGCAGCTTGACGGTGACCGCGGCCACCTCGCCGAGCTTGATCGCGTGTTGCGAGTAGCCGACCGTGGCGATCTCCGGATCGGTGAATACGGTCGCGGACACGGTACGGAGATCTAGGGGACGGACCGCGGCGCCCAGCGCGTGCCACATCGCGATCCGGCCCTGCATCGCGGCCACGGAGGCAAGCAACAGCACGCCGGTGCAGTCGCCGGCCGCGTAGATGCCGGGCGCCGAGGTGCGAGACACCCGGTCGACTTCGATGTGGCCGTCGGTGTCCAGCCGTACTCCGACCTCGGTCAGCCCGATCCCCTCGGTGTTGGGCACCGAACCGACCGCGAGCAGGCAGTGCGTGCCCTCGATCCTGCGACCGTCCACCAGCTCGACCAGCACCCCGTCGGCGGTCCGCCGGACCGCCGACGCCCTGGATCGGCCGAGCACCTCCATGCCGCGGCGGCGAAATACCGTTTCCAGCACACCGGCCGCGTCCGCGTCCTCGCCGGGCAGCACCCGATCCCGGCTGGACACGAGCACCACCTGCGAGCCCAGCGCCTGGTAGGCGCTGGCGAACTCGGCCCCGGTCACCCCGGAGCCCACCACGACCAGCCGCTCCGGTAGCTCGGCCAGGTCGTAGAGCTGCTCCCAGGTCAGGATCCGCTCCCCGTCCGGGCGTGCGTCGGGGAGCACCCGCGGCCGCGCACCGGTGGCCACCAGGATCGTGTCGGCCGCTACCGTCTCGGTGCCACCGGCAGCCAGCTCACACTCGAGCTTTCCAGGCCCGGCGAGGCCTGCACTGCCACGCAGCACCTGGACGCCCTCGCGGGCCAGCCGGCCGGCGATGTCGGCGGACTGCGCCTGTGCGAGCTCGGTCACCCGGGAGTTGACCCGGGCCAGGTCGACCCCGACCGCGCCGTCCGGTGGCGTCCCGTCCCCGAGCACCACGCCGAGCTCGGCCGACTCGGCCGCCTGGGTCATCACCTCAGCGGTAGCGACGAGGGTCTTGGACGGCACGCAGTCGGTGAGCACGGTTGACCCGCCGAGGCCGGTCGACTCGACCAGGGTCACCTCGGCGCCGTATTGAACTCCGACCAGCGCAGCCTCGTACCCGCCCGGTCCACCACCGACGATCGCGATCCGTGTCATGCCGCCATTCTCCCGTGTCGGTACGCCTGCGGCCGTACCCTGGCCTGCGTGGCTCTGTACGCCGCCTACGGCTCGAACCTCGATCCCGGTCGGATGGCCTGGCGTGCGCCACACTCGCCGCAGCGCGGGACCGGCTGGTTACTCGGCTGGCGGTTGACGTTCGGCGCCGAGGATCGTGGCTGGGAGGGCGCGCTCTCGACCGTGGTCGAGGAGGACGGCGGTCAGGTCTTCGTCGCGCTCTACGAGGTTGCGCCGAGCGATGTCGGCGGGCTGGACCGCTGGGAAGGGAGCGAGCTCGGACTCTACCGGAAGATCCGGGTCCGGGTGGAGACGCTGGACGGCGACGTACTGGCCTGGCTGTATGTGCTCGACGGCTACGAGGGCGGGCTGCCGTCGGCACGGTATCTATCGCTGATCGCGGACGCGGCGGAGAAGGCCGGGGCGCCGGCGGACTACGTGCACGACCTGCGCACCCGACCGTGCCGGTAGCCCGCGACCGCCCATTGCCAACTATGGTCAGTTTGTGACCACTACCGTGCAGATCGACGATCCGTACCTTGCTGCCGCGGCCGCAGCCGAAGCTCTGAGCGAGCGCATGGGGGACGCGACCCACGACATCGCGGTTGTGCTCGGCTCGGGTTGGGTGCCGGCCGCGGACGTGCTCGGCGCCGCCGATGCCGAGCTGGCCAGCACCGACCTGCCCGGCTTCCCGGCGCCTACCGTGACCGGGCATGCCGGCAAGATCCGCTCCGTCCCGGTGTCCGGGCACCGCGCGTTGGTGTTCCTCGGCCGCACCCACCTGTACGAGGGCAAGGGGCCGGCGGCGGTCGTGCACGGGGTGCGGACCGCGCTGGCCGCCGGCTGCGGCACGATCGTGCTGACCAACGCGGCCGGCGGGCTACGGGTCGGGATGCGGGTCGGCCAGCCGGTGCTGATCAGCGACCACCTCAACATGACCGCGACGTCGCCCATCGTCGGCGGCAGGTTCACCGACCTCACCGATCTTTACACCCACCGGCTGCGCGAGGTGGCCAGGTCGATCGACCCCACGCTCGAGGAGGGCGTGTATGCGTGCATGCCGGGGCCGCACTACGAGACTCCGGCGGAGATCCGGATGCTGCGCCGCTGCGGAGCCGACCTGGTCGGCATGTCCACCGTGCTGGAGGCGATCGCGGCCCGGGAAGGCGGCGCCGACGTGCTCGGGCTCTCACTGGTGACGAACCTGGCCGCCGGCATCACCGGCGAGCCACTGGACCATGAGGAGGTACTCACCGCCGGCCGAGATTCGGCGAAGAGCATGGGTCAGCTCCTCTCGGACGTGATCGGCCGGTTGTGAGCGACCCCGGCGAACTGGCCGTCGCAGCTCGGGAGTGGCTGGCCGAGGATCCCGATCCGGACACCAGGGCGGAGCTGTCCGCGCTGCTCGAGGCCGGCGACGAGGCCGGAATCGCGGACCGGTTCGGTTCCCGGCTGCAGTTCGGTACGGCCGGGTTGCGTGGCGCGCTCGGTGCCGGGCCCAACCGGATGAACCGAGCGGTAGTGATCCGAGCAGCCGCCGGGCTGGCCGGCTATGTCCGGGACACCGGCGGTGCGGCGGTGGTCATCGGGTTCGACGCAAGGCACAAGTCGGACCAGTTCGCGAGGGACACCGCGGCCGTGGTGACCGGGGCCGGGCTGCGGGCGATGGTGCTGCCAAAGCCACTGCCGACGCCGGTGCTCGCGTTCGCGATCCGCTACCTCGGCGCAGCCGCCGGGGTGATGGTGACCGCCTCGCACAATCCGCCGCAGGACAACGGCTACAAGGTCTACCTCGGCGACGGCTCGCAGATCGTTCCGCCGGCGGACGCCGAGATCTGGGCGCGGATCGATGCGGTCGGCCGGCTCGCCGACGTCCCGCTCGGCAACGAGTGGCAGACATTGGACGACGAGGTGATCGAGGCATACGTGCGCCGGACGGCCGGTCTCATTGCGCCGGCCGGCGCACGCGAGCTGCGAGTGCTGTACACCCCGCTACACGGCACCGGACGCGACGTGCTGGTCGCGGTCCTGCGGCGAGCCGGCTTCGCGACGCCGGACGTTGTGCCTGAGCAGGCCGAACCGGACCCCGACTTCCCCACCGTTGCGTTCCCGAACCCGGAGGAACCCGGCGCGATGGATCTGGCCCTGGCTCGGGCGAAGGAGCATGGTGTCGACCTGGTCATCGCGAACGACCCGGATGCGGACCGGTGTGCGGTCGCGGTCCCCGGTCGGGTCGACGGCTGGCGGATGCTGCGCGGAGACGAGGTCGGCGCGCTGCTCGGCGCGCACCTGATCCGGACCGGGCGGGCCGAGGCGGGCGTGTTCGCGACCACGATCGTCTCGTCCTCGCTGCTCGGGCGGATCGCCGACCGGCACGGCCTGCCCTATGCCGAGACACTGACCGGGTTCAAGTGGCTGTCTCGAGTGCCGGACCTGCGGTACGGCTACGAAGAGGCGCTCGGCTACTGCGTCGATCCGAACGGCGTGCGGGACAAGGACGGCATCAGCGCCGCCCTCACGGTCTGCGAGCTCGCTGCCATGACCCGGGCGCGTGGCGCCAGCCTGCTCGACCTGCTGGATGAGCTGGCCATCGAGTACGGCTTGCACGCGACCGATCAGCTCTCCATCCGGGTGGCGGACCTGGCCGAGATCGACGCGATGATGGATCGGCTCCGGGCCGACCCGCCGAGCGAGCTCGGCGGTCTGGCGGTGGAGTCCGTGGATGACCTGACGGCCGGCACGGCAGACCTGCCGCCAACCGACGGGCTGCGCTACCGGCTGGCCGGCGGTGCGCGGGTGGTGGTGCGCCCGAGCGGGACCGAGCCCAAGCTCAAGGGCTACACCGAGGTAATCGTCCCGGTCACCGGGTCCGATGTGTCCCGGGCCCGCAAGCATGCGGAAGCGGAGCTGGGCAGGCTCCGGGCCGACCTGGCCGCGGCGGCCGGAGCGCCCGCCGAAACCCTCTGACCTGGCCGGCGTCTCGTCGGCGGCGTGCGAGTGGAGATCGTGTGACGGTAGATCGGAGCAGCCCGCTCGGCCGGGTCTGGCCCGCACTCGCCACGGCGTTCGTGGCCGCGCTGCTGGCCGGGCTGCTGGCGGGCTGCGACTCGAGCTCCCGGTCCGGGACCGGCGATACCGGGAGCGCCGCCCCCGGAACCGGTGGGACCACCCCGACAGGTCCGTCGGGCGGCCCCAGTGCGCCAGCGGAGCTCAACGCCGCCCTGGCCAGATGGGAGGAGTTTCCGGCGACCGCGGTACCGCGCCCGGTCGTGGTGCTGGAAGAGTTCCCGGTGCCGGCGGACGGCTTCGCAACCAATGCGGCGAAGCGGGCATTCGCCTGCCGACAGATCGACGTTTCGATCCGCCGGTATCCGCATACCCCGAGAAAAGCCACGATCAGCTGGCCTGGCGGGACTACCACCGCACACGCCGTGCTCCCGGCCGAGGACGCGATCACCATGATCTCCGGGACCGGGCCACCCAACGGGATGGACTGCTCGGACGTCGAGCCGGTGCGACTAACCGGCGTTCACCTGGGCACGACCGAGTTCGGAACCGACCGCGGCCAGGTGTCGACCACGGCATGGATCTTCACCGGGCCCGAGGTGCCCGGTGACGGTCTCAGCTACCCGGCGGTGGCGCCAACCGAGTTCTTCCGGCCGCCGCCAACTTTGAGCGACAGTGAGCTGGCAGCAACCGAGATCGCAGCCGGCGGGCGATCGCTCACCGCCTACTTCTATGGCACCCCGACCAACGCCGGCGCCTGCACACTGGAGTACGAAGCGGTCGTGGCCGAGTCGGCGACCGCGGTCGCGATCACGATTCGTCCGCTCCCGGCCGCCACGCCGTCGCCGACCGACATGAAATGCACCGATATCGCCGAGGTACGCGCGGTCAGCGTGCCCCTGGCCGGGGTGCTGGGCGGGCGGGTAGTGGTCGACGATGCGGGCACGCTGGCCCCGGTGTGCCCGGCGGGCAAGGTTCGGACGGACGGCGACGAACCCCGCTGCTAGCCGATCACGATCGCGACCACGATGCCGGCCGCGCTGACGACGGCCGGCACGATCGCCTCCCACGCCCACCACACGTTGATTGGACCCGGTTCGACAGACTTTTTCGGTTTCCGCTCGGCCATGATTATCTCGAGTTCCTCGAGCACTCGGTCGGCGAACCCGGTACCCCGCCCGCGCGGCTCCTCGCCCTTGCCGGCGTAGTGCATATCCGCCGCATAACCGCGCCATTGCCGCTGAAAGTCGCGGTACCTGGAAGCGCGGGACGACGGAATGGACCAGGCATGCACGGTCCGCTCCTTGGTGACCACATCCAGCCCGTAACTGAGCCGCAGGTCTTCGACCGCGCTCCACGGAATCTCGAACGCCTGCAGCGGGTTGCGCACCACAAGGTGATCCGCCTCGGCGATCACGGCCGGTCGGATGCCGACCACGTAGGCGACCAGCGCCACGAGCACCGCTCCGAACACGCTCAGCCAGGCGGCTTGGCCGGCCCCGCGCCGCAGCGTGTCCACCACAAGCGCGGCAGCGAACAGGATGACCACGACACAAACGACCATGGTCGGCAGCGCACGGTAGCGGATCCGGGCGTACGTAGGGTCGCTCATGACAGTGAATTGTGCCGCAGCGCGGCAGTTATCCTCGGAGGGTGACCACTGCGGCGACGAGGCCAGTGCCGACGGACCGGCTGCCGGAAATCGCGTCCTCCGATGCGTCACTGAGGCGGTTCCTGCACGGCCTGCCCGGGGTTGACGCGGTCGGAGCGGACGAGCGCGCGGCCAAGCTGGCCACCCGATCGATCAAGACCACGGCCAAGCAGCAGGCGATCGACCTGGCCATCCGAATGATCGACTTGACCACGCTGGAGGGCCGGGACACTCCGGGAAAGGTACGCGCACTATGCGCGAAGGCCAGGCGCCCGGATCCATCAGATCCCACCGCGCCATCGGTGGCCGCGGTTTGCGTCTATCCGGACCTCATCGCGGCGGCCAAGGCAGATCTGGCCGGATCAGCAGTCAAGGTGGCCGGCGTGGCCACCGCGTTTCCCAGCGGCCGGGCCAGCCGCGCAGTCAAGCTGCAGGACACCAAGGACGCCGTAGCCGCCGGTGCCGACGAGATCGACATGGTGATCGACCGTGGCGCCTTCCTGGCCGGGCACTTCCTGGAGGTCTACGACGAGATCGTCGCGATCAAAGATGCCAGCGGGCCGGCCCACGTCAAGGTCATCCTGGAGACCGGCGAGCTCGCCACCTATGACAACGTGCGACGCGCATCCTGGCTGGCGATGCTGGCCGGTGCCGACTTCATCAAGACCAGCACCGGCAAGATCCAGCCGGCCGCCACCCTGCCTGTGACGTTGATCATGCTCGAAGCGGTCCGAGACTTCCGGGACGCCACCGACACCATGATCGGAGTGAAGCCGGCCGGCGGAATCCGGACCAGCAAGGACGCGATCCGGTACCTGGTGCTGGTAAACGAGACCGCAGGCGCCGACTGGCTCGATCCGGACTGGTTCAGGCTCGGCGCGTCCAGCCTGCTCAACGACCTGCTCATGCAGCGGCAGCGCATGGCAACCGGCCGCTACTCCGGCCCCGACTACTTCACCCTGGACTAGGGATCCCGAGCCCCTAGTTCCTCCAATAGCGCGGCGGATCCCGCCGTGGATCCACGGAAACGAACCGGTCCCGTGGGTCGATCGCCTTGATCTGCACGAGTCGCTGGCCGTCCGCCTGCTCGAGGTGTCGAACCACAGCCGGCAACGCGGCCACGATGGCACCGGCTGCCCGGGCGAGACCTTCGATCCCGTTCAGCTGGGCATACCGGATGTGATGGATCCCGGCTCGTCGAATTGCGTCACATAGTTGCGGGTCGTTGAGCTGGCCCTTGTCGTTGGTCACGATCGCGGCAAACCCGCGCTGGCTAGCGTCCCGGAAGACCACGGAGTCCTTCGTGCCCTTCCAGCCGAGCTCCTGGGCGTACTTGATCCTGTGGCTTAGCAGCAGACGACCCAGGAGCGGACTAAGCGGTAGCGGGACATCCTCGTCCAGCAGGATCTCCATGGCTCATGCGACCGTGGATCCGCGCCGGCCACCGGTGCAGGTCTCCACGTAGCGTCCGAAGTCCGCCGCATCCAGCGCCGCGGCGTCGCTGACCGCGGGATACAGCTCGCGAATCTGCTCCGGCGTCATCCCGTCATTGACCAGGCCGGCCACGATGTCGTACGGAACGCGCGTCCCGGCGATAACCGGCACGCCGCCGCGCACGTCGGGATCCACCTCCAGGTTGGCGCGTGGCTTGAGCAGATCCGGAACCACGAGGCCCTCCCGAGCCGAAAACGGCTGGAGGATTTCAAGCAAGGTCGCAATGACCCGATGCCCCGGCCTACCGGCAAGGTCGGTCAGCTCGTCGTCCTGCACAAGCACGATCGAGTCCCCGGTCGACACCAGCTTGTAAGTCGACAGATGCTCGCGCTCGCCGAGCTCACGCAGCGTGGGCATCGTGCGCCTTCCGTTCCCGATGGACGGGGA